>JANLQB010000756.1:0-2968 GCA_031367565.1 Verrucomicrobiota bacterium | reverse complement strand
GCGGACGAGGGCTTGCAGGGCGAGGCGCGCTTCGTCGGGGGAGACGCGCTGGCGCAGGCGGGCTTCGAGGTGCGGGTGCTGGCGGAGGGAGTTGAATTTTCCTGCGAGGAGCTGATCGAGATCGGGCTCGGCGTGGATGGGATTGTGGACGACGACGGTGCCGGCGGCGATGTCGCCGAGGCGCTGGCGGCGGGAGTTTAGCACGCTGACGAGGCCGCCGAGCATGTAGAAAGCCGGGAGCATATCGACGACGCGCAGCAGGTTTCGCATGAGCACCTGGTGGAATTGGAGGCGCAGGCCGTTCGCATCCATGACGCGGAGGCGGAAGACTTTTTTTCCGAACGTCTGGCCGCGCAGCAGCCATTCGCAGATGAGGCTGTAGCCGACGGAGATGATGAAAAACGAAACGACGGCGAGCCCGGCCACGATGTCGCCGGGGGCGAACCAGAGCCGTTGCATGATGATCGAGACGACGTTTTGCATCGCGCCGACGATGCAGATGTCGATGGCGCACGCGAGGCAGCGCGCGACGGGGCCAGCGAGGGCGTAGGAAAAGACGATGCCTTCCGGCGTGCGAATGCGTAGGTCCGACCTCATGCGGCGCGCTCCTCGTTTTTCCCGCTGTAGCCGAGGAACCAAATGAGGGCGGCGAGCTCGACCGTTCCAAAGGCGATCTTCACCGAGTATGGCAGCACAGGCTGGTGATGCTGCGAGAGGAAGGATTCGATGATGCCTGCCCAGACGAGCAGGACGGCGACGCCGCCGATGAGCGTCATTAGATCGGGCGCGATGGTGCGCAGGCGTTTGGAAAGGGAATGCCGGTCGCCCCAGCCGATGAGCGCTTGGCCGAGCACGAGCCCGGCTTGCCCCGCGAGCAGGATGGCGGGAATCTCGATCACGCCGTGCGGCATGAGCCAGCCCATGAGGAAGACGGATTGGCCCGCCACAATGTAATCGGCGGCGACGAGGCCGAGGATGACGCCGTTGTAAAACAGCTCCACGATCGTGCCGATGCCGTAGGTCATGCCGAGCGCGAGGGTGAAGATCGAGACCTTGATGTTATTGACCATGAGCTGGCCAGCGAAGGTCGTGTGATGGCCGCCCAGCCGGTCCTTCTCGGCTTTTTCTTCCTCGGCCACGCGCTGGGTCGGGTCGCCGAGATGATTGGCAAACATATCCGGCAGCACGGCTGACTTTGCTTCGGGATCGAGCATGACCGCGAAGCCGCCGAACGCCGTGCCGAGGAGGGTGATCGCGAGCGAGATGGAGAAAGCGCGCGCGTGCCGGCGAAACGCGCGCGGAAAATCGCGCGTGAACCATTTCAAAAAAGCGAAGCTGCGTCCGCGCTCGCGCGTTTCGTGGATCTCGCCGTAAGCACGGGCGACGAGTGATTCCAAATAACCGCGCAGATCCGGTTCGCTCGAAAACGTGGCGATGCGCGCGAGATCGGCGGAGACCTTTTGGTAGAGCGCGTGAAACTGTTTCGCCTGTTCGATCGTGAGCTTGAAAGCAGGATCGCGGTCGAGCCGGTCGAGGAGCGTTTCGAGTTCCGTCCACGCCGGACGCTCGGCGGAGATGAAGCGCGGGAGGTCGATGATCATGGTGCGTGGTTAGATGAGCTGCCGCGCTTTTACGTCGGCGTGTTGCGCGACGAGCTGGGCGGGAAGTTTGGCGGGATCGAGCTGGTTGAAACGGACGCCGCGGCTTTGCAGGATTTTTTCGAGCTCGCGAAGTTGGTGCCATTGCCAGTGGCCTCCGAGGTGGCGGTACACGTCGTCGAGCGTGCCGACGTTTTCGTGATGGAAGACGGGCGTCGCGCCTTCGGGCTGGAGCATATCGACGAGGATGAGATGTTGCCGGCAGATGAGGCTCACGTTTTTCACGAAGCTCTCGGCGAGCATCGGGTCATCGAGCGCGGTGAGGAAAATGAGGAGCGCGCGTTTGCGCAGGCGGAGGCGGATGAAGGTGGCAAGCTCGTCGAAGTCGGGCGTGACGATTTGCGGATGCAGGGTGTAAAGGCGGTCGCGGCAGGCGTCGTAGTGCGACTGGCCGCTTTTCGCGCGGACGAAACTGAGCACGCGATCGCTGAAAGTGAGCAGGCCGAATTGGTCGCCCTTTTGCTCCGCGGCGAGTCCGAGGATGAGCGCGGCGGTGACGAAACGCTCCAGCACATTGGTCTCCGCGCCGCCGTCGAGTTTCACCGGTCGCGCGGTGAGGCGCGAGGCATCGACGATGACGTAAACTTCCTGCATGCGCTCGACTTGGAAGACCTTCGTGACGGGATGCCCGCGTTTCGCGGAAGCTTTCCAGTGGATTTCGTTCACGCTGTCGCCGGGAACGTAGGCGCGGAGCTTTTCAAAATCGCGGCCCTGCCCGGCCTGGCGCTGCGCGTGAATGCCGAGGTCGCCGCGTTTCAAAAAAAGGGCGGCGACATTTTTTCGCTCGTCGAAAAGATTCGGATACACGCGGATTTCCGAGCGCAGCGAATGGCTCGTGCGCGCGGACCAGAGACCGAGCGGCGATGCGGCTTCGAGATACGCGCGTTCGAGAAAAAATTGTCCGCGTTTGCGCGGCGTGCAGGCCCAGTCGAAACGCGAAAGCTCCGAGCCGGCGGGAAGAGCGGTCGTCTGCGTTTCCTCGGTGACGGAGATTTCTTCCGGGAACGAAAAGCCGATGCGGAGTTCGCGGGCGGTTTGCGATGCGTTGTGGATGCGGACTTCAATGTGGCTCGCCTGATCTTTTTGGAGACGCACTAGGTCGGGTAATTCGACGCGGAAGCCTGCAAGGCGCGACGTGGCGAGGAAGGCATCCGCCAAGACGAGCGCGAGAAGACCGCCGATCGCAAACGCGGACACGCCGATCGCCGAGGGCATCGTTCCGGCCAGTGCTGCGAACGGCAGGACGATCAGAGAGACCCACAGGATGAGGCGCGTGCGCGGGGCGATCATCTTGGCACGGCGACTTGTTC
>JANLQB010000690.1:0-7019 GCA_031367565.1 Verrucomicrobiota bacterium | reverse complement strand
GCGTTTTTTGAAAACAAGATCCGGCCCGTGCTGGTGGAGCATTGCTACGGGTGTCACAGCGCGGAGGCGAAGAAGGTGAAGGGCGCGCTGAAGCTGGATACGAAGGAGGATTTTCTAAAAGGCGGGACGGATGGCGTGGTGATCGTCGCGGGCGAGCCGGAGCAGAGTTCGCTGATCGCCGCGGTGCGATATGGGGACAAGGATTTGCAAATGCCGCCGAACAAAGACGGCGGGAAGAAGCTGCCGGACGCGGCGATCGCGGACCTGACGCAGTGGGTGAAAATGGGCGCTCCTTATCCCGACACGCCGGCGGCCGTGCTGGCGAAAAAGAAAGCGCCGCGCCTGTGGTCGCTCGACCCGGTCAAGAATCCCGCCGCACCGTCCGTGAAGGATGCCGCGTGGCCGCGCACTTCGATCGACCCATTCATCCTCGCGCGCATCGACGCCGCCGGCCTGAAGCCGGCTGCCGACGCGGAACCGCGCACCTTTATCCGACGCGCCACTTTCGATCTCACCGGCCTCCCGCCGACGCCCGAGGAAGTCGAGACGTTCGTCGCGGACTCAATCCGCAATCCGCAATCCGCAATCCGCAATCTCATCGATCGCCTGCTCGCCTCGCCGCACTACGGCGAACGCTGGGGCCGACACTGGCTCGATGTCGTGCGCTACGCTGACACGGCGGGCGAGACGGCAGATTACCCGGTGCCGCTCGCGTGGCGGTATCGGAATTACGTCATCGACGCCTTTAACGCGGACAAGCCGTACGATCAGTTTTTGCGCGAGCAAATCGCTGGCGACGTGATCGCACTTCACGGCCCGCGCGAACAATACGCCGAGCGCGCCACCGCCACCGGCTACCTCGCGATTTCGCGCCGCTTCGGCTTCGACTCGGAGAATTATCACAACCTCACGATCCAGGACACGATCGACACCCTCGGCCAGTCCGTGCTTGGCCTGAGCCTCGGCTGCGCACGCTGTCACGATCACAAATTAGATCCCGTCACGACGAGCGATTACTACGCGCTCTACGGCATCTTCGACAGTACGCGCTACGCCTTCCCCGGCTCCGAGCAGAAACAAAAAGCGCGCGCGATGCTGCCGCTCCTGCCGCCCGAGGAAGCGCGTCCGCAATGGCGCGAATACGACGCGCGCGTCGCCGCGCTCGCGGGCAAACTGGAGAAAGCGAAGCAGCCCGTGCCGTCAGCAGTGTTGCGTTCGCTCGATGATTTCGACGGTGATTTTGAAATGCAGGCCGCGGCGGCTGGCGGCAGCAATGGCGTGCTCGTGCCGCCGTGGATTTACGAAGGAAAAATCGCGGTGACGAATGCGGCCCAGAGCCCGTTTAAGAATCTGTATCCGAGCGGAAAAGTCGGCGTGAATGTCTCTGTCGGCACGGACGCGTATCGGGTCGCGCAAGGTCTTCACCCGCGCCGGACCCGCGAAAATTGCCGCACGTTTTTCGTGAATCTCGACTTCCGTGTCGCCGCGCCGAATGCCGCCGCGCCGGGCGCGCATCGTTTCTGGATCGGCGCGCGCGGAGATTCGCCCGCGGTGGAAGTGCTGATCTCCTCGGCGTCCGTTTCGCTCCGCTCGGGTGAAAAGATCGAAATCGTCGCTCCGTTGAAACCGGGCCATTGGCACAATCTGCAACTCGCGCTCGATCTGGAAAAACGCACGGTCTCCGGGAGCGTGGGCGCGCCAGGCGAAGTGACCGGTTTCGCCGATAAAGCATTCTCTCCCACCTGGACCGGCACGCTGGATTTCGCCGCCCTCGACTCGTCCGCGCCGACCCACACCGCGCTGCCCGTCCTCGACCTCGACAACTTTGGCGCGCAAGATACGCCGATCCCGCCCATGTCCACGGCGGCACCTTCGATCGACGCTCCCGACTTCACCGCGCTGAGCGCAGAGTTGCAGAAGCTCGTCGGCATCGACGGCGACTTCGAGATCCAGAAAGACGGCGTGCTCCCCGCGACGCCGTGGGGACCGGGACCAAACAGCCTGGTGCAAATATCAGCGAACGCGCAGAGCCCGTTTCGCAATGTTTGCGCGCCGGGCACGCTCGGTATCCACCTGCCGAACCGCGCGGAATACGACGGCTTCGGGCAGACGCTCGCGAGCGTGAAGCCCGACCAGGACGGACGGCTTTTTGTCGGCTTTGATTTTCGCGGGGCGAGCGCGGATGCGGGCGGCGATGGATCGTGGCGCTATTACATCGGTCACGGGCCGGGCGTTTCGGCGGCGGTGGAATTGTTCTTTAATGGGAAAGAGTTTTTCCGGCGCAGCGCCGATGCGCGCGACTCGGTTTGCGCGTTGAAAATCGGCGAATGGTATCAGGTGCAGCTCGCACTCGACTTGAAGGCGAAGACTTACACCGGTCGCATCGCATCAGTCAGCGGGCGGACGGAGTTTGGCGGGCAGCTCGCGAGCGGTTGGGACGGAACCATCGACTACACTTTCATCGACAGCTACGGCCACCGCCCCGGCGTGCGACCCGCGCTGGATGCGGACAATTTTGTGATCCGCGACGCGCCGTTGCCGCCGCTGGATTCCGCGCCCGTGGCGATCACGGAAACGTCGCGGAATTCAAAGGTCGCCGAGATTCGCCGGCAGGTCACGGCGATGCAGGCCGATTTGGAAAAGTCGAAGCAGGAACTCGAAACGCTGCTGGTGAATGGCCCCGGCGAAATGACCTACGGCATGGTCGAGGGCACGCCACACAACGCTCGTGTCCAAGTGCGCGGCGAGATGGATCGGCCCGGCGAGGAGACGCCGCGCGGTTTCATCAAAGTACTCGGCGGCGCGTCGCTTCCGCCCGAAATCGAAGGCAGCGGACGGCTCGAACTCGCGCAGTGGCTCACGCGTTCCGACAATCCGTTGACCGCGCGCGTGATGGTGAATCGCCTCTGGCAATATCACTTCGGGCGCGGGCTCGTGAAGACGCCGAACGATTTTGGCGTGCGCGGCCAGCCGCCGACGCATCCTGAATTGCTCGATCATCTCGCGACGGAGTTTATGAAAAGCGGGTGGTCGGTGAAGGCGATGCACCGGCTCATCATGCTCAGCGCCACATATCAGCAGGCGGCGAGTGCGGATGGTGCGGAAGTTTTCGCGGGCTTCACGCGACGTCGGCTGAGCGCCGAGGAACTGCGCGACTCCATCCTCGCGATCAGCGGCGAACTCGATCCGACGCCGGGCCGCGAACACCCATTTCCATCGCCACTCAGTTGGGGTTACTCGCAGCACGGCCCGTTCGCCGCCGTCTATGAGAGCAACAAGCGCAGCGTGTATCTCATGGTGCAGAGGATCAAACGTCACCCGTTCCTCGCGCTCTTCGACGGTGCCGATCCCAACACGAGCACGCCCGACCGCCGCGCGACGACCGTCCCGACGCAGGCGCTCTATTTTCTGAACGACCCATTTGTCCACACCAAGGCGGACAAATTCGCCGAACGTTTGCAGGCCGCACGTCCCGACGAGTCGCAACGCATCGACCTCGCGAACCGCCTCACCCTCGGCCGGGCACCGAACGAAAATGAACGTGCCGAAGCCGCAGAATTTCTCGCGGCGTACCGCGCGGAAATCGCCGCCACCGGCAAAGGCAACGCCGAGACCGTCGCGCTCGCCGCCTACGTCCGCACGCTTTTCGGCGAAAACGAATTTCTTCATCTGGACTGACTCGCCCCATGAACCACGATTGCTCTTTCGATCTCACCCGCCGCGGTTTTCTCCGCTCGATGATCGGCGGCTCGGTGCTCATGCCGGGGCTCGTTTCGCAGCTTCTCGCCGACGACGCGGGAGTCGATCCGCTTGCGCCGCGCGCGTCGCATTTTCCGCCGAAGGCGAAGCGGGTGATCTTTCTCTACATGAGCGGCGGGGTGTCGCACGTGGAGTCGTGGGATCCGAAGCCGAAGCTCTTCGCGGATGGCGGGAAGACGGTTTCGGTCGGTGAGTTTCAGGGGCGAAAGGGCGACTTCAAAATGTTCCTGAAGCGACCGCAGTGGGAATTTTCGCCGCACGGAAAATCCGGGACGGAAGTGAGCGCGCTGTTTCCGCACATGGCGGAGTGCGTGGATGATTTGTGCGTGATCCGCTCGATGAAATCCGATCACACGAATCACTACGAAGCGACGCTCGGGATTCACACGGGCTCGTTCACTTTCGCGCGGCCGAGCATCGGTTCGTGGGTGAGCTACGGGCTCGGGACGATGAATCGCAATCTGCCGTCGTTCGTCGTCATCGCGCCGCAGACGCCGTATGCGGGCGGGCAAGTGTGGGCGAGCGATTTCCTGCCGGGCGCGCATCAGGGGACGCTGGTGGTTCCGGGACCGGAGCCGGTGGCGAACATCCAGCGCCGCGTCGCGACCTCGCGAATGCAGGAGCTGGAACTCGGCATGATGGCGCGCGCCAATCAGCGTCATCTGGCGACGCGCGCGAATGACCCGCTTCTCGCGGCGCGGATGAAATCTTTCGAGACGGCCTTTGGGATGCAGGCGGATGTGCCCGATGCGTTCGATTTTTCCAAAGAGAGCGACGCGACGCTCGGGCTCTACGGATTGCAGCGCGGACAGACGACCGGCTTTGGCTGGCAGTGTCTCGCGGCGCGGCGGCTGGCGGAACGCGGGGTGCGTTTCGTGGAGTTGATCGACGTGGGTTCGTCGAATAACTGGGACGCGCACGGCGACATGCTCACGCACACGCCGCTGGCGAAAAACGTGGATCAGCCGATCGCGGGTTTGCTTCGTGATTTGAAACAGCGTGGCATGCTCGAAGATACGCTCGTCGTGTGGACGACGGAGTTTGGCCGCACGCCCTTCAACAGCGCGGCGGATGCGAAAGGGCGCGAGCATCATCACTGGGTTTTTTCGTCGTGGCTCGCGGGAGCTGGCGTGAAGCCGGGCACGGTGTTCGGCGAGTCCGACGACTACGGCATCAATGTCGGAAACAACCCCGTTCACGTTCACGATTTTCACGCCACGATCCTACACCTGATGGGGCTCGACCACGAACGCCTCACTTATCGCCACACGGGCCGCGACTATCGATTGACCGATGTCGCCGGGAATGTCGTGAACGGGATTCTTGCCTGAAATCCGACCGCTGATTTTCCAAACAAACCCGACCTATGAGCATCCCCCGAACCTTCAAGACGGCGATCGTGTCTTCGCTGCTCGCCATTGCCGCGTCGTGCCTGGGTGCAGCGGAGCCGGTCATCAAACATCGACTGCTGTTTTTCGAATATGGCAAAGGGCCCAATCGCATGGTCGAGCTCGATGCCGAGGGAAAGGTCGTGGGGGAACAGACGCCGCCGAGTCTCGCGGTGATCTTCGAACTGCTGCCGAATGGGAACGTGCTCTACGCCTACGGCGGAAAGCCGACGGGCGCGCGCGAGGTGACGCGGAATGGCGAGGAGGTTTGGAATTACGTGAGCAAATGCGAGCAGGTGCTCGGGTGCAGTCGGCTGCCGAATGGGAACACGCTGCTCGCCGAGCAGGGACCGGCGCAGGCGGTCGAGGTGAATGCAAAGGGCGAAGTCGTGCATGTCACGCCGCTGCACACGAGCCAGGGACATTTTCATCTCCAGACGCGAAACATTCATCAGCTTCCGAATGGCCACATCCTCGCGGCGCACGAAGGCGAGGGCGCGGTGCGGGAGGTGGATCAGAGCGGCAAGGTTGTTTGGGAATACACCGGCGTCGAAAATGCCGGCGATGCCCAGCGACTGCCGAACGGGAACACGCTCATCTCTTGCGGCACGCAGAAGCGCGTGATCGAGGTGACGCCGGACAAACAGATCGCGTGGGAGTTTTCGGCGAAGGACGCGCCCGAACTGAACATCACATGGGTCTCGAGTATCCAGGTGCTCAAGAATGGAAATCTTCTCGTCGGAAATTTTCTGCGGAATCAGGAGGGCAATGGAGCGCACGCCTTCGAGGTCACGCGCGACAAAAAGGTCGTGTGGAAGTGGGCCGATCACGCGCTGATCAAATCGCTGACGACGGTGCGGGCGATCGGCGAATAGGCAAACGCGGTAGGGCAACCGCGCCGCGGGTGCCCTGCCGCAGTTTTGTTTTTCCCGCCGCTCCCGTAATTCTGCTCCACGCGGTAGAAGAGCGTGCTGGTGGTTGGGGCGATGGCGATGGCGGTGTCGGTGGTGCGCTCGCCTTGGGCGGGGACCGAGGCGTTGAGTTCCGTCCAGGTGAGGAGATCGGTCGAATACCGCACGTCATAGGTTTTTCCGGCGTGCGAATTTCACGTCACGTTCGCGGTGAAGGCGGGAGCGGGCCGGGCGTTCGATGGGGGGATGTATTTCTTGTCAGCGGTGTCATGCGCCTGTAACAAACCGTCGGCTAAGATAGGGCCGCGCCCCAAACCCCCCGTATTCAGCGGAAGGCAGAAGTCTGCCGGTAAATCCCCAAAACACATCAGGAGCATTGTCATGAAAAACAACCCACTTGCGGTCCTTTCCACGTTTAGGCTTTTGCGATCCTCGCCGTCTCGGGGCGCGCTTCGATGGCTCGCATTCATCGCCGCGCTCACGTTGCCGTTCGTCGGCGGCCTGCGCGCCGAGGCACCGCCGACAACCCTGCGCATCGCGCCCGCCGGCACGGATATCGAAGGGCTGAAAAATTTCGGGCTCCAATGGAACGCCGTCCCAAACGCCATTTATCTGCTGGAGCGAGCCGACACCCTCGCGCCCGGATCGCCGTGGCATTCGCTGGATGCCATCAAGCCGCCCGATGTCGCTGGCAGCTACCAATTTTCCGTGATGGCGACGGACACGTCCGGTTTCTACCGGCTCGTGCTGCCGCAGCCGGATATTTCTTCCGTCGAGCCGGCGGTGTTCGCGCCGGGCGTGGCGGTGGATTTCTCGTTGATCGGGCAGTGCTTTGCGAGCGGTGACGTGGTGCGGGTGGACGGCGTGGCGGTGGGCGGCGTGGTTTTTGTGAACAGCGGTTTGCTGCGCTTCACATTACCGCCGCAGAGCGCGGGCACGCATCTGGTGGAACTCGTGCGCG
>JANLQB010000637.1:0-11488 GCA_031367565.1 Verrucomicrobiota bacterium | reverse complement strand
GCCGTGGGCGGGGATTGTTTTTAGGCGCTTGCGGGCACGCTGCTCTCGCTCGCGGTGGTGATGTCTTCCGCTTTGTGATCTTTGAAGATGGTTTTCGCGCGGTCCTCTTGATCGCCGGTATCGGCATGAACGGAGATGAGGTAGTTCCCCTTCTTCAGCTTTTCCTCATACCGCTTCGCCTCGATCTCGGGAATGCCGAGGCCAATGAGACCTCCCACGATTCCACCTGCGGTCGCGCCTAAGGCTGCGCCGCTGAGCGCGGCCATGATCGGGCCGGCAGCGATGAACGGTCCCACGCCCGGAATGGCGAGCGCGCCGATGCCGGCGAGCAGGCCAAGGACGCCGCCTGTGACGCCGCCGGTGGCTGCGCCGGTGGCTGTGCCTTCGGGGGCTTTGGAGTTTTTGACGTGGCCGACATCATGCGTTCCGGCGGTGTCGGGCAGGAGGACGGAAATTTCGGAGTCGGCGAACCCTTGGGATTGAAGGTTGCGAACGATTGCTTCGGCTTGGCCGTGCGTGGTGGCGATACAGAATACGGATTTGGACATAGGATGTGTTTAGGTAGGAGTTAGTTTGGTGGTTAGAGGAGTTAGCTTGAGAATTACTTGGCGGCTTTGACTTCGAGTTGGTTGTCCACCTTGTCCTTTCCTGCGGACATCGTGGCGTGGGCCGCGACCGTGGCCTTCTCTTCGGCGGTGTTGACGGGGCCGCGCAACGTCACGCGCCCCCCGTTAGTGATGATCTTGCAGTTCTTTGCAGTCGCGGAGAGCGACTTGTCGTCCACAACCATCTTTCGGATTGTCGCAACGAGCTTGATGTCTGCGGGGTCATTTGACTGATCCATCGGCGTCTTGGTCTCACCCGATTTATCCTGCTTATTACGCGCGGTATTGTCGGCGACGCCCTTCTTCTCCTCCACTGCGGCACAAGTGAGGGAGAGGGCGAGTAATGCGGCAGGGAAGGCGAATCTTTTGGTTTTCATACCCATTGATCGCCTCGTGTCCGGCGTATGGATGGGTTCAGGTGCAAATTAGTTTCTCCCTCACGCAGCGGACAGCAGCGCGGCACGAGGGCCAAGGCGATGGCGAAGATGCGCGGGTTGAGGCGCAACCTCACTACTCATGGCGCGGATTCCGTCATCGGCGGCTGAGGCAAAGCAGGGGCCGTTTTCACCCAGCAGCGCAGCGCCTCGGCGACGCTCCACGCCTGGGCGATGCAGGCGCGGGGAGTGTGCGGCTCCTCGGCGTCGAAGGCCTCGCTCATCGAGCCGATGCAGGCGTGATCGAGATGCGCGACGATGCCATCGAGAAAGCGACGCGCGCCCGCGCGATCGTCGGGATGCACGCGCAGCCAGGCGTCGATGAAGGGGCCGATGAGCCATGCCCAGACGGTGCCTTGATGGTAGGCAGCGTCGCGGGTGCGCAGATCGCCGCAGTAGCTCGGTTTGTAGTCGGGGTGGTCGCGGCTGAGCGTGCGTAGGCCGGCGGGCGTGAGGAGTTCGGTGCGGACCTTTTCCAGGACGGCGGGCCAGTGTGCTTCATCCAGCACGGCGTGGCGGAGGGAGATGGCGAAGAGTTGATTGGGCCGGCACGCGGCATCGTCGCCGTGCTCGCCGTCCACCACATCGAGCAGGTAGCCGCGCTCTTCGGACCAGAAGCGGCAGTTGAAAGACGCGCGTGCGCGGTGGGCGTGCGCGGTATAGGGCCGCGCGGCTTCCCCGCCTTGTTCCTCGCGCAGCCAGCCTTCGAGTAGCTTCAGCGCGTTAAACCAAAGCGCGTTAATCTCCACGGCTTTTCCGCGGCGCGGAGTAACTACCCATCCGTCCACCTTGGCGTCCATCCAGGTTAGTTGATAACCCTCCGCACCTTGTTTTAACAAGCCATCCGCCGGATCAACGCCGATGTTGAAGAGCGTCCCGCGCAGATGCAGCTCCATGATTTCCACTAGCTTCGGGAGAAGCTGCTGCAATAGCCCGCGGTCGTTCGTCGTCGTGAGGTAGCGATCAAGCGCATGAAAGAACCAGAGCGTCGCATCCGCCGTGTGGTAAAGACCCTCGCACTTTCCATCCGGAAAAAAATTCGGGATCAATCCATCGCGGATGTAATGCGCGAAGGTTCGCAGAATCCATCCGGCCTCAATGTACCGGCCCGTGGTGAGAGTAAGCCCTTCGAGACTGATCATCGTGTCGCGACCCCAATCGGTGAACCAATGATAGCCTGCGATGACGGTGCGCACGTCGTCGCCCGCCGCCTTCGCTCGCGCGGAATCTTCCACACGCCCCGCTGGCTGGATGAGGAATTGATCCGCAGCGAGCACCAGTTCCGCCGCGGGTCCAGTCTGCGCACTGGGTTGTGCGGCGGCGATGAGACGCTGGCGGCGCTCAATGTCGGATGCGAGCGCGGCGGCAGGATCGAGTGCGAGGATTGTGGGCCACTCCTCGGTGGAGGCAACGAGCGTGGCCGCACGATCGAGCGTTAGTTCAAAGTGAAAGAAACCTGGGCTCCACAGCACCCCGCGCGATGGGTAGCCGCGAGCGGCTTCGTGCTCATACTCGATCTCCTGCACGCGCCCGCCTTCATGGGTAAAATGGGCGCGTTCACCGTGCATCGTGAGCCGCAGCGGATGCGGCAGTTCCGGCGTGCTGATTTCGTAGCGGCACCCTCGGATGAACATGGCATAACCTTCGCCCAGCGGCTCCCCCACGTCGCGCTCGTGTCCAAGAAAATGCACCGACGGACGCAGCTCCAAGCGAACCGGCGCCGGCCCGGAAACGATTCGCCAAGTAGCGTGCAGGGTGTTTTGGCCGTGAATCAGCAGGAGCCTCTTTTCGATGACGAAACCTTCCGCTTCGTAAATCCAAATCGGCAACCCATTCTCCAGTCGAAACTCGCGCACGCAGTGCGATTGCTCTTCGCTCGCGCCCGGCTCTTCGCCGCCGATGACCACGCTCCGCCCATCGGTCAATCGGAGGTTTTCCGCGAGATGGTTCAGCATCACGATGCGCCCGAAAGGCGCGGGCAGCGCGGCCACGAGCAATCCGTGATAGCGGCGCGAAACGATGCCGCAAATGGTTCCCGAAGCATAGCCGCCCAACCCATTGGTGAGCAGCCATTCGCGGCGCAGAATTTCGCGGGCGTGTTCCGTCTGCGCCTTGGCGATGTCGATGGTGCGTGTCAGGGTTTCAGTCATGATTTTGTTTCGCGGGAAATGAGCAGCACGGCTGCTTCCGCGGGGACGTTCCAGTTTTCCTCGGAGTCGAGTGGTGGCGTGCCACCGCCGCCGTAGCGCGGGTCTTCGCTCGACCACGCCACTTCCCACTCGCAGCCGAGCGGCGGCGCGAGCAGAGGCTCGGGCGCGGGATCGAGATGCACATGCGCGCCGAGATTTATGATGAGCAGGCGGTCGTCGAGCGCGCGTCCGAAGAAGCGCAGCATGAAAGCGGACGTGCCGAGCACTGCACCGTCGAAAGTCCCGCGCGCCGCTCTGCTGAGCAGCGGATCGTCCTTCCGAAGGCGGATCAAATCACGGTGCATCGCGAGCACTTCGGCGTGTCTTTCGCAATCGGCGAAGTCGAGCTTGCAGCGCGTGAAGGTCTCTTCGAGTTCGGGATTCGGCACGAGGGTAGCGGCGTCTTCGGAGGCGATGCTCGGGAACTGGCTGAGGAAATTTTCCCGGCCTTTTGCGACGAGCTTTGCCAGTTCGGGATTGTGATCGGCGAAGTAGAGAAAGGGCGTCGAGGCCGCGAACTCCTGCCCTTGAAATAGCATCGGCGTATTTGGCCCGAGTAACAGCAGCGCCGTGAGCGCACGCAGCCGCCCCGCGCTGGTGACGGTGTGGATGCGCCGGCCAAAAAGGGAGTTAGCGATCTGGTCGTGATTTTGCAGGAAGTTCACGAAATGCGGCGGCTCGAAATCGAGGCTCGGTGTGCCGCGCCGCGCCTTCTGCCACTTGTAACGCTGGCCTTGGTAAAGGAAGCCCCACTTAGATGCTGAGATAAACTCCTGCGGGGTGCCGTGATAGTCGGTGTAATAGGCTTCGTTGCGTCCCGTCATCGCCACGATGGCGCTGTGGTGAAAGTCATCGTTCCAAAGCGAGTCGATGCCGTGCCCGCCGCGTTCCGCCGCCCGAATGAGCTTTGCGTCTTGTGGCTCGTTTTCGCCGACGATGTAAGTCCCGCGCCCCCGCGCCCCTTCGCGCACCTTCGCCGCGATGGCTGCGATTAGGTGATTTTTCGATGAGTCGTAAATCATCTGCGTGGCATCGAGCCGCAGCCCATCGAGATGAAACTCGTCGATCCAATAACCCGCATTCGCGATGAAGTGTTCGCGCACCGGTGCAGCGAACTCGTCATCGAAATTCAAAGCCGCGCCCCAGTCGGTTTTGTAACGCTCGCTGAAATAGTGCGGGGCGAACTCGCGCAAATAATTCCCATCCGGCCCGACATGGTTATAGATGACATCGAGAATGACCCCGAGACCTAACGCGTGCGCGCGATCGACGAAAACGCGGAAGTCATCCGGCTCGCCGTAAAGGCGCGTGGGTGCAAAGAAATTCACGCCATCATACCCCCACCCGAATTTTCCCGGAAAATCTGCGACTGGCATCACTTCGAGGAGCGTCACGCCGAGATCCGCAAGATGTGGTAAACGCGCCGTCGCCGCGGCCCAGGTGCCATCGCGAGTAAAGGTGCCGATGTGCATTTCGTAAATGATCTGCCCCTCTCGCCGCACACCTCGCCAACTTTCATCCGACCAAGCAAAGCTAGTCGGATCGACGATCTGCGACGCCCCGTGCGGCCCGTCCGGTTGAAAGCGCGAAGCCGGATCGGGATAGGCGCCGCTGTCCAGTCGGTAGCGATAAGACATCCCTGCACGCGCAGCGTCGGTGAAGCCGGACCAATATCCGTCTGACTCCGGCTTCAGCAGGATTTCCCCACCCTCGTCTAGTAACACTGCGACTTGTCGCGACTGAGGAGCCCAAACGCGAAAATGCACGCCGCCATCCTTCACCTCCGCGCCCACTGGCAGACGACGTTCGATAATCATAAGTCCGTTACCTTTCGGAAAGCGGGCTGCGTGCGTTTGCCGTCATCCAGCAATACGCGGTAAAGCCCGCACAGACACGCGCCCCAAATGAAGTGTGCCCCGAGCATCAGCGCATTGCGCCGCGCCGGATGTTCGCTCGCTGATCGGAGGATGCGCAGCGCGGGCAGCAAGCCAAAGTAACTCAAACTCCACACTAGCAGCCCGAGCAAAAACCCCGACGCCACCGGCTGCCGCACACTCTCCATCGGCAACGCACCATACAGTCCACCCGCCGCCCCGCCGTAGCCGAAATGCGCGATCAATGTCGCCGCCGAAAGCGTCTCCGCATCCATCGCCACACCCGCCTTATCCGCGACCGCACCGGTGATTTCCCGTGGCGGCAGCGGATAACGCTCGCCCACCGGCAGCCGCCGATGCCCGAGCACCATCACCGCCGTCATCGGCCCCGTCGCGACGACCCCGCAAATCGCCCCGAGAACAATGCGCGACCACTTCATCGCGAAGCGGAGCCTGCAAAGTTGACTGCCTTCTTCATGTCCTACGCTTCGCGCGCCGACGTCTGGGAGGTCTTATGAAATTGCGCCTGAAGTGCATCCGTCTCTCGCACGTCCAGAGATTTAGCGAACGTCATGGAACGCCTGAACTTTACCATCATCGACGGCGAGGACCGCCCGTTGCACGAACCCGGTCGCCGACCTGCCCGTCGCCGTGATGGATGCCGTAAATGATTTTCTGGACGCCTATGACGGCGAACTGGTGCTGCCGCTGCGCATCAAAGTCACGGCTTCCGCAGACGAAGCGGCCTGAAGCAGGCTTCACGGCAATGTCGATGGACTTGGCGGGTGGTAAAAGAACGTTTCATTGAAAGCCTCCACACCGCCTGTCGATCCGCCGTAAAACAAGACGCCTTCACCAGTCCAGACCGCCGTCATAATTCCTCTTCCCGGTGGCGCGCCGGTGTTGGCGGTCGCCGTCCAGCCATCGGTCGCCGGATGGTAGCGCCCGCCCGTGCGGACGTTGCCCTTCACTTGATCGCCGCCGCTCCACACCACCATCTCCGTGCCCGTCCACGCGCAACCGGCATCCATCCGCCCCTCTGGGGCACAATTGACCGCGAGCGGTTTCCAAGTATCCGCGCCCGGATGGTAACGTGCACCAGTTTGCATCCCGACGTTGATCGGCGAATCGCCGTCCAAATGGCTCCCTCCCCAAACGACCATCTCCCTGCCGGTCCAAGCCGCCTGCATCCCGCGTGATGAAACAGGTGCGCCATCCATGGGCAGCCGCCTCCATGTCCGGCTCTCCGGGTCATAGCGAGCGCCTGTCCCGCAGGACCGCTGCCCGCCTTCGAGCAGTCCTCCCCAGACGATCATCTCGCGGCCCGTCCAGACGGAAGCGGGTTCCAATCGTCCTTCCGGCGCATTCTCCAGCGGTAAAGGCGTCCAGGTGTCGGTGCGCGGATGGTAGCTTCCCCCGCTCGGCGGGCATTCACCGCCATCCGTCCAGCCGCCCCAGACGAGCAATTCCTCGCCAGTCCACACCGCGGCCATCTGTGATCGCGCCGCCGGCGCACCCACGTTGCTCATCCGCCGCCACGTGTCGTTGTCCGGGTCGTAAAGCGCGCCATCGTTCTGATGCTCGCGCGGCGCGAAACTGCTTCGCCCGCCCCAGACGATCATCTCGCGTCCGGTCCACACCGCCGCATGGCCCCAGCGTCCCGATGGCGCATTCGTCTGCGACACCGGCCTCCACTGATCCTTGGCTGGATCGTAAATCCCGCCGTCATTGTAAAACTGATGCTCCGAACCGCCGCCCCACACGATCATCTCCGCATAGGTCCAGACGGCCGAATGATAGATGCGCCCGCGCAGATAGCTGCGCCGCTTTTCCCAAACGCCCGCGAGTGGGCCATCCGGCAACGCCTGCCGAAGGCTGCCATCCGAAGGCTGGTCAACAAGGCGTTGCGATAAACCGTTCTTTTCCGAAGTGAAGGCACCCGCCTGGCCCGCGTCGTCACTCGCCGATCGAACGGCAGGCGACAGCGCCGCCATGACAAGGAGGGTGAGCAGCATGATTGGATCTTTCATGGATGCATGATGGAGCGAATCCGCCGCCGGCATGTCAACGCGGCGTATGATCGTGGTAAAAGAATTGTTTCGCGGGATAGCGGGCAAGACGCGCCGCGAAGTGGCAAAATGCGAGGCTACTTTCCTCCCTCGAAAGCTTCCAATTCCACTGGCGCGCAGGACACGCTCGGGGTGCGAATACAGATAAAGTTTCACCATGAGCAAAGCCTTCACCCGCGAAGACGACGACGCGCCAGAGCCGCTGGCTCCGCTGCGCGCCTCGTCCGCGCTGCCGCCGGGCGCGAAGAATTACGTAACGGCGGACGGCGCGGAACGGTTTTGCGCGGAACTCGCGCGGCTGATCGAGCAGCGCGCGGCGGGAGGAAAAGCAGAGGATGGATCGCGCACGCGCGAACTGCGGATCGCCGAGTTGCAGGGAATTCTTGCGACGGCGGACGTGATCGAGACGGAAAATGTGACCGCGGATCAAGTGCGCTTCGGCATGACGGTGACGGTGCGCGAGACAGACGGCGACGGGATGCGCTATCGCATCGTGGGGGTGGATGAAGTGGACTTCGAGCGCGGTCGCGTGAGCTGGCGCTCGCCCCTCGCCCGCGCGCTGATGAATGCGCGAGTGGGCCAGCGTGTGGCTTTCCAATCGCCCGCAGGCGAACGGAGACTGGAAGTTGTCGCCATCGACTCCGCGCCTCCCGCCTGAGTGGGCCAATCGGTCGGAGAAAAATAGACGCAGCGCGACTGGCGCCGACGAATTGAACGGCATGAAAATCATTCCTCATTTGCTGGCCATCCTCGTCTTCGCCGCGCTCGTCGGAGGCTGCGCTTCACACACCGGCATCTCCACTCCGCATCATCACATCGGCGTCGGTGCCACGGTAAAGTAAGCGCACGGTTCGCAAACGCCTGGAGGATGTAACCTTTGCTCTCTGACGAAAAGCGCGTGAACTCGTGCTGCTTTTTTTTGTGAGCGAGGAAGCGGTCGATCTTCGTTTCCAAAACCGATCCCGGCTACGCCCGCATCTCCTCCGCCCGGTTGACGGCGCTCGGAAAATCCGGGGTTTCGAGCGAAATAAAATCGCGCTTCCCATTCTGCGGCATGGCCAGCCATCAGATGTTTCCACGGCGGTAAATCCCGCGTGCTGGATCGTGCGCTTTCGACAAGCCGCGACTGTCACACTTCAACGAAAAATTACCCCCGCACTGCCCTCCGTAAGAGGAGGGAGGGGGAGCGGGTGACGAGACTCGAACTCGCGACATCTTCCTTGGCAAGGAAGTGCTCTACCAACTGAGCTACACCCGCGTTTCAGCGGGCGGGAAACTAGAAGGGTGGTTCCGGGGCTGCAAGCTGTTTTTTAAGCCAATCCCGAGTGCCTCAAATCCGGGCGGCACAACGGGCGGCGATGGCGAGGAGTCCCGCTTTTTCGGCATCGGTCCAGTCGTGCGCCGTCGCTTTTGCGATGCCGAGCACGCCGGCGAGTGTTTCTCCATCGAGCATGGGGACGGCGATGGAACCTTCCAAGCCGGTCGTCTTCGCTGCGGGGCGGGCCTGGTCGGACGTGTCGGTTTGCAGGTTGCAAAGCGAGATGGGCTCGCGGCGTTCGGCCGCGAGTCCGGCGAGGCCTTTTCCGATCGGCACCGTCTGGACGATTTGCACGATGGGCGGCGGGAGGTTCACGTGCGCGGCGAGGGAAAGTGCGCCGTCTTTCATCAGATGCACGGTGCCGGCCTGGCAGTCGAAGTGCGCGAGCGCAGCGCGTAGGAGTTCGGCGGGGTTTCCGGTGGCGATGGCGGATTCGAGGTCTGCGGAGAGGTTCATGCGGGAAAGTTACGCGTTGCAGTTGTCGCTTGTCACGGTCGCGGACGGGCGGGAAAGTCCCCGCCTTTATGCCAGCGGATCGCCTCAAAAAAATTCTCGATGTCAAAGCGCAGGAAGTCGCGCGCCTTTTGCCGAAATCGGAAGCGCTTCGAGCGGCTGCGCTGGCGCGTGAAGATTTTCGCGGGTTCGCGGCGCGGCTCGATCACGGGCCGGATCGGCTCGGGCTGATCGCGGAAGTGAAAAAAGCGTCGCCGAGTGCGGGGGTGATCGCGGCGGACTTCGATCCGATCGCGATCGCGGGACTTTACGAGGCGGCAGGGGCGGATTGCGTGAGCGTGCTCACGGACGAGCAGTTTTTCCAAGGTCATCTGACCTACCTCACGCGCATCCGAAAAGAGATCGCGCTGCCGTGTTTGCGGAAGGATTTCATCATCCACGAAGTGCAGCTCTACGAAGCCTGCGTGGCGGGTGCGGACGCCGTGTTGCTCATCGTCGCCGCGCTGGAGCAGGAGCAGCTCAAGCATCTTTTTGCGACTGCGGAGTTGCTGCAAATGGAGGTGCTGGTCGAGGTCCATACCGAGGAGGAACTTTTCCGTGCGCTCGATCTCGGTCCGACGCTGCTGGGGATTAACAACCGCAACCTCACGACCTTCGAGGTCGATCTGGAGACGACGGAAAGGCTCAGCGAAGAAGTGCCCGAAGGCATCATCCTCGTCAGCGAGAGCGGGCTAAAAACCCGGGCCGATGCGCAGCGCGTCTTCGACAGCGGCTGCAATGCGATCCTCGTCGGCGAGGCGCTGATGCGCACCGGCGATGTCGGCGCACAAGTCGCGGAGCTGCTGGCCGTGCAGTAAAATATCCGCCGCGCGCACTCGCCGCCAGCTCCATGGCCACGACTTTCCAATCGAACAAACTTGCCCGCCTCTCCGCGCTCGGTCTGGCAGAGTCGGAGTTCGAGGAAAAGTTCGCGCGCTCCTCCGGGCCGGGCGGGCAGCATGTGAACAAGGTCTCCACCGCCGTCACGCTCCGCCACGAGCCGACCGGCGTGGCGGTGACGGTGCAGGATTCGCGTTCGCAATCCATGAATCGGCAGATCGCCTGGGAGCGCATTTTGGAGGCGATCGAAAAGGCGCGACGCGAGGAAAAAGCTGCGGCAAAATCGGCTCGGGAAAAGAAACGTCGGCAGAACGCGAAACGGCCGTGGGGAGTGAAGCAGCGGATTCTCGACTCGAAGAAGAAACGCGGTCAGACGAAGAAGATGCGGAGCAAGGACTGGTAATCCGCCATTTCGTCGCTTGCCTCTCATCGCGACCGCAGGCAATAGTCCGCGCCCAATTTTCCATGTCCACCAGCCCTCTTCACGATCGCGGCGTCATCGCACGTTACCGGCAGTTCCTGCCCGTCACGGACGCGACGCCCGTCATCTCACTGAACGAAGGCTCTACGCCGCTCATCCACTCGCCAAAGCTCAGCGCGCGCGTCGGGCGCGGGTGCGAGGTTTACGTGAAATACGAAGGGCTGAATCCGACCGGCTCGTTTAAGGATCGAGGGATGACGATGGCGATCTCGAAGGCGGTCGAGGACGGCGCGCGCGCGGTCATTTGCGCTTCGACGGGGAATACGAGCGCGGCGGCGGCGGCGTATGCGGCGCGGGCGGGCGTGACTTGTGTGGTGCTGCTGCCAGCGGGAAAAATCGCGTTTGGAAAACTGGCGCAGGCCTTCATCTACGGCGCGAAGGTCGTGGCCATCGAAGGCAATTTCGACGATGCGCTCCGGCTCGTCCGCGAGCTCGGCGAGAGCGGGCAGTTTGCGATCGTGAACTCGATCAATCCGCATCGCATCGAAGGGCAGAAGACGGCGGCCTTTGAGATCATCGAGGAACTCGGCGACGCGCCGGATCTGCACGTCATTCCCGTCGGGAACGCGGGAAATATCAGCGCGTATTGGAAAGGCTACCGCGAGTTCAACGCGCTCGGACGTTCCACCAAACTGCCGCGCATGGCTGGCTTTCAGGCCGCGGGTTCCGCGCCGATCTATTTTGGAAAAGTCGTCGAGAAACCCGAGACGATCGCCACCGCGATCCGCATCGGAAATCCCGCGAGCTGGGACATGGCGACGGCGGCCATCAAGGATTCTGGCGGCTCGATCGACATCGTGACCGACGCCGAGATCCTCTCCGCGCAGCAATGGCTCGCCGCGAACGAAGGCATCTTCGTCGAGCCCGCCAGCGCCGCCAGCATCGCGGGCCTTTTCAAATGTCTCGGCAACGAGCGTTGCGAAGTCTGCCCGCTCCCGCGCATCCCGGAAGGCAGCCGCATCGTCTGCACCGTCACCGGCCACGGCCTCAAGGACCCCGACATCGCCCGCGAGCAATGCGGCTCCATCATCCCCGCCAAAGCGGAGGTGAGTGAAATCCTGCGGCTACTGGAAAAGTAGCCGTGTCTTCGGGGCGGAATCCGTGTTAATTCCCGACCGTTTATGAAAGCTCGCTTCCTCCTTTCCCTCCTCGCTGCGAATGCTTCGGGGTTCGCGGATGTTCCGTT
>JANLQB010000628.1:0-13187 GCA_031367565.1 Verrucomicrobiota bacterium | reverse complement strand
TGGAATGCGTGACGCCGCCATCGGAAACGGTGCGCGGCTTTTTAGAAATGGTCCACGAACATCTCGCGTTTCAGGGCATCATCATTGACGGCGTGGTGAGCGGCGGGAGTTGCGGATCGGGGTGCGGCTGCGCGGGGTAGTGAGGTGTTAGGTGTTGCCCGCAAATCGTAAGAATGGAAACATTCCACAAGCTCGTCATTCTTGTGGGGACAATCTCGTTCATTGGAGTGGCCATCTACACCATCGCCTCGTTGTTCTATCTTCTTCCACGATTTGGCGAGTTTCTCACCCGGAAGGAATTAATCGCAGCATTCCCTCCGCGCCTCCACCGTTTTGGCTCGCTCTGCATCTACGCGTTTGTGGGCTGCCTAGTTTTCAGTTTCGTTTTAGATTTCCTCGTCGGCTTGTTCCACCATTCATCTAATTAACCGCGATGCCTGACTATCGTAACTCCAAAGGGTATTCTCGGTTGCCGGACTTGGAACCTTAGGCAGGAGAGCGCGCTTGGAGATTGCCCTATAAAACGAATCATCCAATTCCCCCGTTGTTCATCGTTGCTGTCATCTTCGCCATGATTACTAACGCGCTTTGGTATCGCGCCAAGTTCCTCTTACGCTCCCGTGGCTATCCGATGTCTTACATTCTCCACTTTCACGATTTAAGCCACCTGAGCCAGCTTATCCATGCGGAGCCCAATCCCGTAATACGCGCGCGCTATGCTCGACTTCAGCGGGCACTTTACACCGCGTTTGGCATAACAATTTGCCTCTTCATTGCGTTCATTGCGTCCGAAGGCGCTACATTTGGGAAGCAGGCGGGAAAGCATTTCTAAAAATCGATCAATGAAAATGAATCGCCTCATCCCGATGCTGCCGGTGAAGAGCATGCCCGCGAGCATCGAATTCTATCAGAAGCTGGGATTTAGCGTGGAGCGACGGGAGGATAAATGGGGTTGGGCGATGCTTTGCTTTGGAGAGTGTCGGCTGATGGTGGATCAATCGATCAATCTTCACCCGAGCCCGCCCCGCGAATCCGTGCTCTACCTGTATCCCGAGGACATCGCGGAGTATCACCGACTGGTGCGAGCCAGCGGATTGAATATCCCCGACTTAGCAGTCACTTTTTACGGGCTGACCGAGTTTCGACTCGATGACCCGGATGGCAATCGGTTGTGGATCGGGCAGGAGACATCGGCGACAGACTGACCGGGCTCGGCAACGCGGCGCTCCGCGAATACGAAAGAACTATTTCCGATCGCGCGGGTCGCGGCCTTCGTCGATGTCGATGTAGTCGAACATCGTCTGGATGTCGTCGCGACCGGGTATTCCGCCTTCGCGTTTCCGCTGGGCGAGGCGGTCGGACATCTCGTCGTTCCAGCCGCGTTTACGCATGAAATCGTTCCAGATTTCGATCTCCTCGCCGGACGGTTTACGGCCCTGATTGAAGGCCCACTGGAGGATTTCCTCGTCGGTGCCTCCCTCCTTCACGCGCTCGACGAGCGGCGCGTATTCGATCCACAGAAAGCTCGTCAAACGCGCGTCGAATCCGCCTCCGAGATTGGTCTGGTAGTCGAGCGGGAGCTTCGTTGCGACGTGGAGGCGGATTTTATCGATCATCCGTGAGAAGTAATAAATGCCTCCGCACTGGACGGATGGGCTTCGAAGGTTTTCGACGTGCATGGGCTGCTGTTTAACGACCCGAGAACGATGCGGCAAGCGCCCCGCGGGATTTTGATTTCACGCGCGGCACGGGGCGCGCTTGTATTTCTGATGACCTCTGAAAGATTCAACCTAACCGGATGAAGACCATCCTCCTGATCGATGACGACGAAATTTGCCGCGCGCCCGCAGCCGAACTGCTTCGGCGGAGCCACTGGCACGTACTAGAGGCGGAAGACGGCGAGAGCGGTCTGCAACTCGCGGTGGAGCATCGGCCGGACGTGATCCTTTGCGATCTGCTAATGCCCCGGGTGAACGGCTACCAGGTCTGCCGCGCGGTGCGTGAGCACATGGAGCTGCGCCACACAAAGATCATCGTCGTGACCGGTCGCGACTACGCGGCGGATCGGAAAAGCGCGGAGGAAGCTGGCGCGGATGATTATTTGGTGAAGCCGATCGAGTTTTCCGCGCTGAAGGAGGCGATCGCGCGGGTGCTACCGCATTCGGACAATCAACACAACCGGGCTGACGCTCCGACGGTGACTCGGACGGCTTCGGAAGGCGGGGCGGTTTTGAAATTTTGGGGCGTGCGCGGATCGATCCCTTCGCCGGGCGATGCGACGATTTTTTTTGGTGGGAATACGTCGTGCGTGGAACTCCGCGCAGACGGCGAGCACATCATTTGCGACGCGGGCTCCGGCATTCGCCCGCTCGGCATGGCGCTCGTGGCGGAGGCCGACGGGAAGCCGCTGAATCTTACGCTGCTCCTCACGCATTCGCACTGGGATCACATCCAGGGCTTCCCGTTTTTTGCGCCGGCCTACGATCCGAACAGCCGCCTGCGCATCCTCGGCTACGAAGGCGCGACTGAAGGCCTGCGCACGACACTCGCGGGGCAGATGGAGAGCCCGTATTTCCCGCTCGCGCTTGATCAACTCCCTGGAAACATCGAGATCGACGAGTTGCAGGACATGCAATTCCACATCGGCGCGATTCCGGTGAATGCGTGTTTTACGAATCACCCCGGCGTGTGCGTCGGCTACCGTTTTCAGACGAGTGGCGGCACGATCATTTACATGCCGGACAACGAAACCATTTCCCGAAACGCGACTCACGTCGCCGGGCAGATGCCTTCGACGATCGAGTCGGACATCGTCGATTTCGTGCGCGATGCGGACGTGCTGATCCTCGATGCGCAATACAACGCGAAGGAATACGCCGCGCACATCGGCTGGGGCCACGGCTGCGTGGATGAAGTCGTCGCGCTCGCGGTGCGGGCCAATGTGAAGCGGCTCTACCTTTTCCACCACGACCCGGCGCACGATGATCGGGTGATTTCGAGCATGGTCATGCACGCGCGCTCACTCGCGAAGGCGGCGAAAAGCCCGATTCGGATTGAGGCGGCGCGGGAAGGTGAAGTGATCGCGCTTCCGGCGCGGGCGGCGGCGGCAGTTTCCTGAAAAAAATCACGCGCCGGGCGAAGCGAAGGTCCACTCCGCAGTGGGCGTGAAGAGCGAGAGATCGAGTTCGAGCGTGAGCCGGAGAAAAAGGTGCGGCACGCGCGCCATGGTCGCGATGCCATCGCGGGACGGCATGCGTGCCCGGAGATGGTGGATGAAAAGTTCGGTGGCGCGAACGCGGAGCTTCATGGCTCGTTTACTTCAAATAATGCGACGCGTTTTGGCGACTCGCGATGCGAGGAAACGCTTGCCGCAGTGCGGCGCACGGAGTTCGCTTGCGCGCATGAGGACATCCAATCCAGCCCTAAACGAATCCACTTTCACCCAAGAGCCCGCGCTCAGAGGATCGCCGACCATGACGATCCGTGGCGCGGTGAACAAATCCACGCTCCTCGTCGCCATCTGCGCCCTCTCCGCCGCCGTCTCCTGGAAACTGACGCTCGCTGGCCCCGGCATGGCGCTGGCCATCGGCGGCGCGCTCGTCGGCTTTATCGTCGGGCTCGTTCTTTGTTTCAAACACACATGGGCACCGATGCTCGCGCCCGTCTATGCGGTGGCGGAAGGCCTTTTCCTCGGCGGCATTTCCGCCGTCGCAAACGTGGCCTCGAAAGGCATCGTCCTCCAGGCGGTCGCGCTCACTTTCGGCGTCCTCTTCGCGCTGCTCGCCGCCTACCAGATGCGGCTCATCCGCGCGTCGGAAAAATTCAAACTCGGCGTGATGGCAGCCACGGGCGGCATCGCGATTTTCTACCTCATCGCCATGGTCCTCGGCTTCTTCGGCATCCATCTCGCGTTCCTGCATGAAGGCGGCACGTTCGGTATTCTTTTCAGCCTTTTCGTCGTCACGATCGCCGCGATGAACCTCGTGCTCGACTTCGATCTCATCGAAAACGGCGCGAACTCCGGAGCCCCAAAATACATGGAATGGTATGCCGCCTTTGGCCTGCTCGTGACGCTCGTGTGGCTCTACCTCGAAGTGCTGCGCCTCCTGCAAAAAATGAACCGGCGCTAAGCCGGTAGCGCTTTTCCCCACGAAAAAACGCCCTCCCGCTTCACCGTCCTGCTCGCCGCCGCCGAGGTCGAGCAATTGCAATTGCAATTGCTCGCCCG
Organism: Verrucomicrobiota bacterium; assembly: GCA_031367565.1. Classification (GTDB taxonomy): domain Bacteria; phylum Verrucomicrobiota; class Verrucomicrobiia; order Chthoniobacterales; family Chthoniobacteraceae; genus JANLQB01. The sequence continues at coordinate 8,959 of JANLQB010000628.1, read as the reverse complement.
CGCCGCTGGCACCGCCGGTGAAGAGGCCCGGCGTCAAAACACCGCCGCCGACCGGGAAGCCTGTGACTTTGAACGTGACGCGGTCGCCGTCCACGTCTGGATAAGTGGCGATGTGTCCGCCGCCGGGATGGCCAGCGTGGTCAGCGATGCGGCGCGAGGCGGGCTTCCAGCGGCTCGATCGAATGCGGAGTGCGGCGCACGGAGTGGTTTTCATGATGCTCCGGGGTTGTTTTTTCGATGGAGCGGGGATGGTCGTTACCGCGTTTTCAGGAATTTGCGGATGTCGTCCAGTTGCGGGCTCTTCGCGTTCCGCACGTAGAAGCCGGAGGTCGCGACGCCGATTTGCAGGCTCGCGGCGAGATCGAGGCCGAGCAGGCGACCGATGCAGAAACCAGCGTTGAAGTGATCGCCCGCGCCGGTCGTGATTTTCGGCTTCGCGGTAAATGGACCGACGACATGCGTCGCGCCCGCAGCATCGGCGGCGGCGGCGAATTGCGTGGGGTGGATCACCACGGAATCAATGCGCAGCGCATCGCGGATGACGGACGCGTGGTGCGTCACGGTGCCGTAGGTTTCCTCCGGCGCTTTGATGCCGAGCACTTCGCCGATCTGACGGCTTTCCTGGAAATTCAGTCCGAGCACGACGCGGAAATGTTTCTCGAATTTCGCGATCTGTTTCAGCGCGGCGGCGATGTCTTCGGGTGAACGTTTGGCGGGATCGGCTAGGTCGATGAAAAGCAGGCGCTTCGGGCCGGTGAGACGCGGGGCGATCTTGGCGGCGATCTGTTTCCAGATGGCGGTCATCTGCGTGAGCATCGTCCAGTTCACGAGCGCGATGAGGGAGGATTGCTGGAAGATGCCGAGCAATTTCTCCTCCGAGACGTGCGCGAGCAGATTCGCCCAGTTCACATTTTTCAGGCTCTCGTGTTTGCCGAACATCAGCTTCCCGTCTTCAAACTCCACCGCGTCCGTGTAGCCCGGCTCCGCGATGGAAACGACGCGGGCGTGCTTCGCAAAATCGCCGAAGACCGGATGCAAATTCGGCGCACCGAGATTCCCGATATAAGTGACCGGCGTGCCGTAGCTGCCGAGCGCGTTGGCCATGATCGGGCCGTTGCCGCCGAGCTTCACCATCTGCGTCACCATTTCGAGATTTGCGCTCTGCCCAGCAGCGGCGGCGATGCGCGCGGCGAAATCTTTCATCGCGGTCATGCGCGCATATTTCGTCGCCGACTCCCGCGTTTTCACGGCGTGCAGGATCGTATCGACGAATCCATCAAAACCGACGAGCACCTTGGCGCGGCGGAGTTTGGCGTCGGCGGTGGAAAGCTGGGCAGCGACGGATTTTGGAAGGCTGCGGGGATTCGGCATGGGGTCTGCGTTTATAGAACCGGCGTGCGGCGTGTCCAGTGGCAAGGTGGACGCGGAGCCATGTTTCACCTTGCGAAAGCGCCACCCGTCGCTTACGAGACAGATAAGTGTTGGGTTTCGCAAGGGCTGTCGCGCTTGTATCCCCTCCTTCCCGTTGTCCTTTCATGAGCAGTTTTATTTTTCTTCGACTCTTGATTGGCAGCTTTATCCCAGTGCTGCGCCGGCTCCTTGCCCGCGGCCTCGGAGGGTCTGGAGAATCGCTCCTTCCTAAGACGGACCCGACCCTTTCCCGGCGAAGTTTTTCGACGTGGTCCACCCTCCGCTCGCGTGTTTTTCGGCGAGCAGGGCAGCCATCTTCGAGCCGTGCACATTTCCGCAGCGTTTCCTCGCGAAACGCCGCCTCCGTGCGCTTCGCCAGCACATCCACGATACGTCATCTGCAATTGTTTCATGAATCAACAAAACTCCCGGCACTCGGGCCGCCGTTCAGGGCGCGGTCCACGCCGGAACTCCTCGAATCCCCGCAACGAATCCTCCCGCCAGTCGCCACCCGCGCCTGCCACCAAGCCTTCCTTCTGGCAGCGCGTGAAGAGTCTCTTCACCGGCGGCGCTAAGCAATCCTCCAGCAACGGCAGCGCCTCCGCGCCCCGCTCGCGCGAGGGAAATCGCGGCAACGACCGCAGCCAGTCCCGCCAGTCCCGCCCGCCCGAGTCGGTGGAGGTGACGACACCGAAACTGTACGTCGGCAACCTCTCCTTCGACGCGGCGGAGAGCGACCTACTCGACCTGTTCAACGGCGTCGGCGCAGTCCGCAGCGCGGAAATCGTGACGAACAAATACAACGAAAAGTCGAAAGGCTTCGGTTTCGTGACGATGGCCAGCGTCGATGAAGCAAAGCGCGCCGTCGTCGAGCTACACGACAAGGATTTCCTCGGTCGCAAGCTCGTCGTGAGCGGCGCGAAATCCTCCGATCGCGAGCCAGATTATCGCGGCTAAACACGCGACTCCATCCGCCATTTCGAGAAGCCCCGTCGCAAGGCGGGGCTTCTTTTTTGCAAAATCGTGCTCCTCCTCGCAACTTCGCTCCGAGGAGGAGGACGAGCACGATTTTCACCGCGCGCTTGCCATCACCGCGCCCGCCGTTAATGGTCCGCGCCCACACCGCATGACATCCAACAAGCTCGTCTTTCTCTCTCGCCTCGGCAGTTCCGTGGCGCTTTGGGGTGTCGCGCTGTGGATCATCTTCTCCGGCTTCGAGATCGGCTTCTTCTTCCTCATCAGCACCCTCGCGCTCGTCGGCCTCTGGGAATACTACGGGATGCTCGATCACAAGAAGCTGCCGAACTTCAAAATCATCGGCATGCTCTGCGGTGCCGTGCTCGTCGGCGGCGGATTCTACTATTGCAGCCGCATCGGCCCCGCGCGGAGCTACGACTTTGAAGTCGCCGCGCTCGTCTTCTTCATGCTCGTCGTCTTCGCGCGGCAGATGTTCCAGAAGACGCGCGATCTGCTGCCCCTGGAGACGATGGCTTACACGATCTTCGGCCTGCTTTATGTGCCGTGGCTGTTTTCGTTCGTCACGAAGATCGTCTACCTCATGCCGCGCGATGCGGGCGAAAATGTGACCGGCCACATCTACGTCCTCTGGCTCGTCGTCGTCACCAAGTTCAGCGACATGGGCGCATATCTCACCGGCTCCATGATCGGCAAACACCCGCTCGTCCCACACATCTCGCCGAAGAAAACATGGGAAGGCTTCTTCGGCGCGCTCCTTTTCTCCACCGGCGGCGCGTGCGGCGTCCTCGCCCTGCGGCGGGATGAACTTTCGTTTCTCAATTACCAGGACGCCATCATCCTCGGCCTCATCCTCGGCTTCGCCGCCATCATCGGCGACCTCGCCGAATCCATCGTGAAACGCAGCGCCGAAGTAAAAGACTCCGGCAAATTCCTCCCCGGCATCGGCGGCGCGCTCGATCTCATCGACTCCATCCTCTTCACCGCCCCGCTGCTCTTTTTCTATCTGCGTTTTGTTAAAGGAATCGGCTGATACCGCAGTTGGCGGCCAACGAATCCCTCCTTTTCGGAATGTGACATTTCTTGCCGCGAAAGGGTCCTCCTCCAGCTTGGAAGAGCGGCGGTTTTACGGATTGAGGAGTTCACCCCAGCGGCCTCGGCTCAGTCTTGGCCAGCGGCGGACGTCACGGCCCGCAGGATCTCGCCTTTACCGATGAGGCCAGTGCCCCGCTCCTCTTACCGGGAGGAAAATTGGTTCCCGAGCCATCGCCGTGGGAGCGGCTCACCCCTGGCTTTTCCGCGCTGCCCGGTGTCCCCCGCCCGCGAAGGAGCGGGTCGTTGACGCGCTGAGCGGCGCGCTTCGTTTCCAGCCAGGGCTTGCCATCGCGCGGACATTTCAGGATGGTCCGCGTTCCCGTGATGTATGCGCTACCGATGACTCTCAATTTTACCGCGAAGGGCGAGAAGGAAGGAAAGCGGAAGAGGGTTCGAGTGGCTTTTGTTCCGATTTCTTCCTCTTCGCGTCCTCTGCGCTCTTTGCGGTTCATTTTCCGGTCATGAGGAAACGCCGCGTTGTCATCCTCGGAGCCACGGGGTCGATCGGGCAGAGTGCGCGGAAGGTGGCGCGCGATTTGCCGGAACGGATGGAAGTCGTGGGGATGTCGGCGCATTCGCAGGCGGAGGCGTTGCATGAGGCGGGGCGGGAGTTTCCCAATGCGAAGTTGGTGATTTCGGCGGGGGACGGGGGCGAGGAGCGGTTGGTGGAACTGGCGACGATGCCGGAGGCGGACATGGTGCTTATCGCGATCGTGGGGACGGGGGGATTGCGTCCGGCGCTGGCGGCGATCGAGGCGGGGAAGGATGTCGCCGTTGCTTCAAAAGAAATCCTGGTGATGGCGGGGGAAGCGGTGATGGAGGCGGCGCGCGCGCACGGGGTGCAGGTGTTGCCGGTGGATAGTGAGCACAATGCGATTTACCAATGTCTCGAAGGCCGGGCGTCGGAGCATGTGCGGCGGCTGATCCTGACGGCGAGCGGCGGCCCTTTTCGAAAGCTGCCGGCGGATCAACTCGCGAGCGTGACGCTGGAGCAGGCGTTGAAACACCCGACGTGGGAGATGGGGCGGAAGATCACGATCGATTCGGCGACGCTCTTTAATAAGGGGCTGGAGATGATCGAGGCGCGCTGGCTCTTCGATGTGGAGATGCCGCGCGTGGAGGTGATCGTGCATCCGCAGTCGATCGTGCATTCGATGGTGGAATTCATCGACGGCTCCGTGCTCGCGCAGCTCTCAACGACGGATATGTGCTTCCCGATCCAGTATGCGGTGACGTGGCCCGATCGCGTGCCGAATACGCTGAAGCCGCTCGATTTCGCGGCGCTGGCGAAGCTGGAATTTGAAGCGCCGCGCACCGCCGATTTCCCCGCGCTCGATCTTGCCCGCTGGGCCGGCGAGGCGGGCGGGACGCTGCCGGGCGTTTTGAACGCGGCGAACGAAGTCGCTGTCGCAGCCTTCATCGAAAAACGCTGCTCCTTTCCCGCCATCTGGCAAACGGTCGATCGCACGATGCGCGATCACGCGCCGGTTGCGCACCCGGACCTCGCCGCTATCTTGGCCGCCGATCAATGGGCGCGCCGCCGGGCCGCTGAATTGCTTCGGCCCTAGTTTTCACTCCACATGTTTGCCACCGCTCTCCAGACCGTCGTCATCATCCTCGAAGTCCTGCTCATCTTTAATCTCATGATTATCGTGCATGAGCTGGGGCATTTCCTTGCCGCGCGCTGGCGCGGGTTGGTCATCGAGAAGTTCGGCATTTGGTTCGGTAAACCGCTTTGGAAAAAGACGATCGGCGGCGTGGAATACAGCCTCGGCTCGATCCCAGCGGGCGGCTTCGTGGCGCTGCCGCAGCTCGCGCCGATGGAGGTGATGGAGGGAAAAGTGGAGACGCCGCGCGAGCAACTCCCGCCGATCTCGGCGCTGGATAAAATCATCGTCGCCTTCGCGGGGCCGCTGTTCAGCTTCGGGCTGGCGGTCGTGTTTGCGATCATCGTGTGGCAGGTCGGGCGACCGGTGGGTGAGGCGGAGAGCACGCAGACCGTCGGCTATGTCGCGGAGAAATCGCCTGCGGCGGAAGCGGGGTTGAAGCCCGGCGACAAGATTCTTTCCGTGGATGGGCACGAAGTCCACCGCTTCGGTGGGATGGGCGCGGACAGCATCACGTGGCGGATCGTGCGCAGCGAGGGTGATACGATCGCGATCGACGTGGATCGCGCGGGCGAAAGGAAGACGCTGATCGCAACGCCGAAAGTGCCGGAGAAAGCGAACTGGTGGAATCGGAAGGGGCTGCGTCAAATCGGAGTCGGGCCGGCGGTGAGTGCGGTGATCGCGCAGATCGCGCCGAGTTCCGCTGCCGAAGTCGCCGGATTGCAAAAAGGGGACGTGATCACGGCGGTGAATGGCCAGAAGCTCCACAGCCCCGATGACATCTACGACGCCGCTGAGGCCGCGCCCGGCAAGCCGATCGAGCTGACCGTCGATCGCGCTGGGCAAGCCGTTCCCATCTCGATCACGCCGACCGGCGTCCGCGTCGCCGCCGTGCAACAACCGCCATTTCTCGCGCGGCTCTTCGGTGCAAAAGGCGACAGCCCGGCGGCAAAAGCCGGCCTGCAAAAGGACGACCTCATTCTCTCCGTCGATGGCAAGGCAGTCACCGTTCCGGGCTTGATCGCCTACATCAACGGCAAGGCTGAAACCGCCGTCACACTGCACGTCCGTCGCGGCACGCAGGAGATGGACATCCAGGCCACGCCGCAAGTCGCGACCATCGAAGGCTCGGAGGAAAAACGCGCGCTCATCGGCTTCACGCCCGCAACTGGCGACGGCATGGGCTTTCTCCCGATGGGAAAACAGAAGGTCATTTATCCCGGCCCGATCGAGCAAATCCGCGGCGGCGTGATGAGCATCGTGAACACACTCGACGCCGTGCTTTCGCGCAAAAGCGGCATCAGCGTCCAACACATGGGCGGCCCGGTGATGATGATGAACGCTTACTACATGATGCTTTCGAGCCCGGAAGGTTTGCGCATGGCGCTGTGGTTTAGCGTCGTGCTGAACGTGAATCTCGCGATGCTCAACATGCTCCCGATTCCCGTGCTCGACGGTGGCCATATCACGCTCGCGATCGTCGAATCCATCCGCCGCAAGCCGGTGAATGTGAAGCTCCTCGAATTCGTGCAGACCGGCTGCGCACTCGTGATCATCGGTTTCATGGTCTTCATCGCGTTCTTCGACGTGCAGGATTTGCCGTTCGTGAACGGCAAGTCGTCGGGCGTGAAATTCCAGAAGGCACCCGCAACTTCCGAGACGCAGAAGTGAACTACTGCCAGTCTCCCTACCAGTATCAGCGCCGCCTCAGCCGCGAGGTGCGCGTGGGGAAAGTCGGTGTCGGCGGCACAAATCCGGTGCGCGTGCAGTCGATGATCACTTGCGACACGATGGACACGGCCGCGAGCATCCAGCAGACGCTCGATCTTGTGGCGGTCGGTTGTGAGATCGTGCGCATCACCGCGCCGACGGTGAAAGACTCCGCGAACCTCCAGCACATCGTCGCCGGCCTGCGCGAGCGCGGATGCGATGTGCCGATCGTCGCGGACATTCACTTCAAGCCGGATGCCGCGATGGAAGCCGCGAAGTGGGTGGAGAAAGTGCGCATCAATCCCGGCAACTACGCCGACTCGAAGAAATTCAAGATCGTCGAATACACCGACGAGCAATACGCCGCCGAGCTTGAGCGCATCCGCGAACGCTTCACCCCGCTCGTCGTTTTCATGAAAGAGCACGGTCGCGCGATGCGCATCGGCACGAATCACGGCTCGCTGTCGGATCGCATCATGAACCGCTACGGCGACACGCCGCTCGGCATGGTGGAAAGCGCGCTGGAATTTGCCCGCATCGCGCGAGACCTCGGCTACCACGACTTCATGTTCTCGATGAAATCGAGCAACCCGAAGGTGATGATCGAAGCGTATCGGCTGCTCGTCGCGCGGCTTGATGAAGAGTCGAAGGCTCCGGATTCCTTCGACCTTCGACCCTCGACTCTCGACCTCTGGAACTACCCGATCCATCTCGGCGTCACCGAGGCCGGCGATGGCGAAGACGGGCGGATCAAGAGCGCCATCGGCATCGGCTCGCTCTTGAACGATGGCATCGGCGACACGATCCGCGTTTCGCTCACCGAAGACAGCGTCCACGAAATCCCCGTCGCCCAGGCGCTCGTGCGGAATGTCGCTCCCGGCAGCATCGCCCTCGCGGAAGACGCGCCGCTTTCCTACGACCCATTTTCGTATCGGCGTCGCGTCACCGAGTCGCTCGAAGTCGGCGGCGTGCGCGTTGGCGGCGAGGAAACGATCCGCGTTTTTACGACTCAGGAAAAATGGGACGCGCTCGCGCACAAGCTCGACCGACTCGGCGACTATCGTCCGGAAGCCACCATCGAAGCGTGTGGCGTCGTCGCCGTCGATCCGCGCGATGAAACGCTCATCAACGGAATCAACGACGGCCCATTGCCACAACTTGTGACCGTCGCGGACGGACTCGACCTTCCCGTCATCGCCGCCTTCCGCCTACTCGCCGCGCGACTCGATGAGCGCCACCCGATCGTCTTGAAAGACACGCTGCATCCAGCGGCAGACGCGAAAACTGATTTCCAAGACACGCTGCTCACTGCCGCCAAACGCATAGGCTCACTCCTCTGCGACGGCATCGGGGATGCCGTGCTCGTGCAAGGCGAAGAAGCGCCCGGCCAATCCCTGCGCCTCGCCTACAACACTCTGCAAGCTGCGGGCTCGCGCATTTTCAAAACCGACTACGTCGCCTGCCCGAGCTGCGGGCGCACGCTCTTCAACCTGCAAACCACGACCGCCAAAATCAAAGCCGCGACCGCGCATTTGAAGGACGTAAAAATCGCCATCATGGGCTGTATCGTGAATGGTCCGGGCGAGATGGCGGACGCGGATTTTGGCTACGTCGGCGGCGCGCCAGGAAAAGTGAATCTCTACGTCGGCAAGACACCGGTGAAGTTTAACATCCCCGAAACAGAAGCCGTGGACCGGCTCCAGGACTTGATCCGCGAGCATGGCAAGTGGGTGGACGCGCCGGTCGCGGCCTAGACCAGGAGCGCTTCGCGGACGCCGAGGAATCCCCCGACGACGCGAGTTAATGTGGGATCATCCCGCCGTTCGTTGGAAAAGTGTCCGGTGTTTGGGATAAGGACTTACCCGCGAAAGCGAGTCCACGAACTCGCCGAAGTAAACCTCCCACCCAGATCGACCTGTGCTCGCGCAAAATCGTCGGCTGGTCCCTGGCCGGCCATCTGCGCGCCGACCTGGTCATCGATGCGCTCAAGCAAGCCTTGGGTTCGGGATGCGCCAAAGCATGTCCGCGCGCGCCAATCCCTATCACAACGCCTGGACCGAGTCCTTCATCGGCACCCTCAAAACCGAGATGCTGGCCGACGGCTCTTTCATCACCCACGCCGATGCCCGCATCGAACTCTTCGCCTCCATCGAATCCTACTC
>JANLQB010000566.1:0-1675 GCA_031367565.1 Verrucomicrobiota bacterium | reverse complement strand
GTCCGGCGGCTGCGCTCGGCGGGTGCCGCACGGATGGCGCGGGAGAGGGCGTGTTCGGAAACGGGAAGCGCTAGCCGGCGGATGAAAGCATCGCTGAGCAGCTCGTAGCCATTTTCCATCAGATCCTCGTAACGCAGCACGATCTCGCCCTGCCTTAGCCACGAGGACTGAATCGCGGCGATGCGGGTGATGTGGGTTTCGAGCATTTGTAGAAGGCCTATTTCGTCGCTTTCGGGCTGCACGATTTCAAAAGGCGCGTCCTCAATGTTGACGGAGAGCTTCATGCTGAAATAGAGCGCGGCCAGGGTGGTGCGGAGATCGCGGATGACGATGAAGCGTTTGCTGCCGTTCAACTCATCGTGCGCGAGCACTTCCTCGCGCGTCATGAACATCGACGGATAGACTTGCCCGGGTTCGAACCGGTGCTGAGTGAGATCGCCGCCGCAGGCTTCGGCCACCCGTTTACCGCGCGGCGCGACGCTGGCTCCGAAGAGCTCGTGCAGGATCACGGTGATCCACGTCGAGCCAGCCTTTGCATGGGTGAGATGCAAGAGCGTCGGCACGGACGCGCGGCCAGCGAACCGTCGAAGCAATCGGGAAAGCATCGCCTTTTCTAAAGCGAGCCGCCTGCGGATGACAAGTCGGTGCTAATCGCGCCTCATGCAGAACGACGACGCCGACCGAGCAGCGTGAGCAGTCCACCGACGAGCAGCGCGACGCTGCCAGGTTCAGGCACGGCTTGCGCGCCTAGCTCCAGAGCTGGTGCAGGCGCGGGCGCGGCTCCGAGTTCGACGATGGCTCCATTAGCGATGTTGAGTTCGTTCAGGGTCGCACTGCCGATGAGGACTTTTCCTTCATTACCCTTCAGCGTGTCGAAGGTGAGCGCACCGTTCAGGGTCAGCGTGCCGGCGCCGACTTTGTCGATCTCCAGCGCGCCGGTGATTGAGCCGCTGTAGGTCGAGTTCGTCTCGTCGCCCACGGTCAAAACGCCAAGTGGGTCCGCGCCGGTGATGACTTCGTTCGTCAACCCATACCAATGGTAGGTGCCCGCGCCGAGTTGAGTCGTGCTGAGCGTGGCCGTGCCCGAGGCATCCGCCGTGTAGCGGAAGGAGAGATAGTTCGGGGTCGCGGTGACGTCCTGATTGTAAATCAATGAACCGGATGCCGGCCCGGCGTTGAAGTTAAACAACTGCGTTCTATCTCCGCCCCATTGGCGCTGGTAGAGGTGCAATTCGTAACGGGTGCCGGCGGCCAGTCCGGTGAGAGTCAGCGTGGCGGGATTACCGTTGTAGAAGAAGTCGCTGAGGAATTGATTCATCGCCGTGCCATTTGGCGCATCGGAGAAAGTGGGCGTGCTCCCGGCACCAGCCCCTTCAGGAAGGAGCGCCGTCGCACCAGCCAGAGTCCAGTTAGGACCGGGGATGGCAGGGTCGGCGGGATCAAAGTCCACGTTGTTGATCGAGGCTGGCGTCCCGTTACCGAAGTCGAGCCGATGGGTATAGTTCGAGGCCAGCGAGATTCCCGAGTCCAGATTGGTAGTGAAAAATACGGGGGCACCGATGATGACGGCGGGGATGGAAGTGATCGTTCCCAGCCCCGAGAGGTTATTGATCCGGTCACTGTTTCCCGAGAGGTCCAGGGTCGTGCCCGCGCTCATGATCACCTTGCCCTTGCC
>JANLQB010000506.1:0-5967 GCA_031367565.1 Verrucomicrobiota bacterium | reverse complement strand
CACGCCGGTCGTGGTGCTGACGGTGCGCGATGACGAAAGCGACAAAGTCGCCGCGCTCGATGCCGGGGCCGATGATTACGTGACGAAACCTTTCAGCACCGTGGAACTCCTCGCCCGCCTCCGCGCCGCGCAACGTCGTGCCCAGCCTCGCGAGGAAAGCGCCGTGTTTTTACAGGATGGACTCGTCGTCGATCTTGTCGCGCGCACCGTGCAGTGCGATGGCGCCGACGTGAAACTCACCGCGACCGAGTGGGCGCTGCTCGCGCTGCTCATCAAACACGCGGGACGCATCCTCACGCATCGCCAAATCCTGCGCGAAGTGTGGGGACCGAAAGCGGAAGAACACCGCGAATATCTGCGCGTATATTTCACGCACCTGCGGAAAAAGATCGAACGCGACCCCGCACACCCGACGCTCATCTTGAACGAGCCGGGCATTGGCTACCGGCTGCATCTGGCGTGATCGGTCCCCGCTTCGCGGCTGGTCGAAAATCACGATACGCGTAAAGGAGCGGCGTGGTTCCAGCCGCCGTCCTTTACGCTGTCATTCCAAATTACCCACCACTTCTGCTGCCACGAAATCGGCAGGAATTGGCGACTGAAAATTCATACGTTCGCCAGTGACCGGATGCGTGAAGCCGAGCTTCCATGCGTGGAGCATTTGCCGCTCGAAGCCTGCGCGGCGGCCGTACACTTCGTCGCCGAGCAGTGGATGGCCGAGGTGTTTGAGATGCACGCGGATTTGGTGCGTGCGCCCGCTGTGCAGCGTGCATTCGATGAGGGTGCCGGCGGGCAACTCGCGGAGCACGCGGTAGTCGGTGCGCGCGGCTCGTCCGCGTTCGCCGGTGAGCACGGTCATCTTTTTCCGATGGATCGGATGCCTCCCGATCGCGCCTTCGATGATGCCGCTCTTCTCGCGAAATTTTCCAGTCGCGAGGGCGAGATAAATTTTCGTGACTTCGCGCCCAGCGAATTGCCGCGTGAGGGCGCGGTGCGCGACATCATTTTTCGCCGCGACGAGGCAGCCGCTCGTTTCCTTGTCGAGACGGTGGACGATGCCCGGGCGCTCCTCCCCGCCGATGCTGGAGAGACCTTTGCAATGGTGAAGCAGCGCATTGACGAGCGTGCCGTGCCAGTGGCCAGCGGCGGGATGGACGACGAGGCCGGCGGGTTTGTTCAGCACGATGAGGTCGCTGTCTTCGTAGAGCACATCGAGCGCGATGTCCTCGGCTCCCGTGGTCGCGGCGACGGGCGGCGGCTCGGCGATCGTGATGTGGTCGCCAGCCCGGAGCTTTGTACTGGCCTTGGTTTCACGGGCGTTCACGAGGACGTGGCCCGTTTTCATGAGATCCTGAATGCGCGAGCGCGAAAGCTCGGGCACGCGCGCGGCGAGGAACTGGTCCACCCGCGATCCCGCTTCGGACGAGGCGATGTGAAATTCGGCGGAAACCATGCCGACGAAGTAGCGGATGAGGGACGGGGGCTGCACGCGGAAAACGATGAAGCCCCGCATCTTGCCGTCGCGAAATCTGGGTGATAGCGTCTTACATCCCATGTCCGACGAGACCGACTCCGTGATTCAAACCTGCACCGCCTGCGGGACGCTGATTGACGTTTCTGATGAGGAGCCGTTTGCCCTGATGCACTGCTCGGCGTGCGGTGCGGCGCAGCGGGTGCGGCGTGTTTTCGATCACTTCGAGCTTCAGGAAGTGCTAGGCTCGGGCGGCATGGGCGCGGTGTATCGCGCGCTGGATACGAGCTTGAACCGGCCGGTGGCGCTGAAGCTTTTGCGGAAGGAATTCAGCGCGGATCAGGAGTTCGTGAAGCAGTTTGAAAAGGAGGCGGCGATCACGGCTTCGATCAATCATCCGAACGTGGTGCGCGTCTATACGTCGGGGCAGGATCACGGGCTCGTGTACATCGCGATGGAGCTGGTGGATAAAGGGTCGCTCGATGACTTGATGAGTCTGCAAGGTCGGGTGGCCGAGGCGCAGGTGCTGGAGGTCGGTATTCAGACTGCGAAGGGTTTGAATGCGGCGCTGAAGCGCGGGCTGATTCATCGCGATGTGAAGCCAGGGAACATCCTTTTCGCGGATGCGCACACGGCAAAGATCGTGGACTTCGGGCTGGCCGTTTTGCAGGAGCACGCCTCGACGGTGGCGGGCGAAGTTTGGGGCACGCCGTATTACGTGGCGCCGGAGAAGCTGGATAATCAGCCGGAGGATTTTCGAAGCGATCTGTATTCGCTCGGCGGCACGCTTTTTCATGCGCTGGCGGGACGCCCGCCGTTTGAGGCGGAGACGGCTTCGATGGTGGCGCTGAAGCATGTCAAAAGCCAGGCAGTGAGCCTGCAGGCATTTGCGCCGGATGTGAGCGGAGCGACGACTTACGTGATCAACAAGGCGCTCGAGAAAGATCCGAACAATCGCTACCAGAGCTACGAGGAATTCATCGAGCATCTGGAGTATGCGCGAAATCAATTGCTCGCGGCAACGGAGCGCGGGCCGGCTCCGAAAGCGCGCGTGGTGCTCGAAGACGAGAGCAGCGCCAAGGCGATGACGTGGATGACGATCGGGATGGTGGGCGCGGTCGTGGCCGGGGGCGTTTACCTTTATTCCAAGCGGGACGCGTTTAAAAAGCAGGAGACGAAAATCGACCCGCGCGTCGAGGCCACGCGGGTCGCGAATGCCAGCGTGGAGCCGAGTTTCAAGGCCGCGCGCGAAATGCTGATCAATGGCAAATTCGACGAGGCGGCGAAGTCGCTGGACGAACTGGAAGCGCGGCCCAACGTGCCGCAGCCGCTTTTGAACTGGATCACACTGCATCGCGGACTCGCGCGACTGCTGGCGGGGAAAGAGCCGGATGCGCGCGATATTTTCGCAAAAATCGAGGAGCGCGGCGCTTATTCGCATGATCCGGCGGAGGAAAAAATGTCTGCGTTTTTCGTGGATACGGCGCATCAGCTTTCGGGGGCGTTTACGATCCAGCAGTCGGTGGCGCGGAACTACGAGAAATCGAATTACCAGTCGATCGCGCTGCTGCTTTACGCGCTGAAGGACTGGCAGATGGGCAAGTTCGATGAGGCCGGGCCGCTGTTCCGCCAGTTCCACTCGAGCGCGCCGGAAGCGCCTTATCAGTGGATCTCGGACTACAAGGATTACGCGACGAATTACATTGAGGCGTTCACGGCATATCGGGAGGTGTCCTCGAAACTGCGCGCGGCCAACACCGTCGAGGAAAAGCGCGCAGCGGTGGCCGTGGCGAAAGAGACGCGCGATAAGATCGCGGAGAAAGGAAAGCTGGCGGCGATTCTGGATGAAACGATCAAGACGATCGAAGACAGCATCGCCACCGAGGAAAAGGAGGGCGCGGAAAAGATGGCTGCGCAGGAAATCGCGGACGCCAAGGCGCTGGAAGATTTGCGCACGCAGACGGCCACGCTTTTGCCGGCGCTGAAGTTCAACGAGGCGCGCGCGATCGCGAACGCCACTTTTGTGAAGGGTGAAAAGGCGCGCGCGGAGCAACAGACCATGCTGAAGCGGGCGGATGCGCTGGCGAAATTCAAGGCGCGGCTGATCGCGGATATCAATGCGACGCCATACCCCCAGCAAGTCCGGCGGCGAGGTGGCGCGATCGCTCCCGGCACCGCCTCCCGGGCGAACGATGTCGGCGTCGAGATGCGGACGCCGTATGGAAACTCAGGACTTCAGTGGACGGAATGCTCCCTCGAAACGATGTGGAGCATGGGCCGGTTTTACCTGCAGGCGGAGCAAGTCGCCGTGGAAAAATCCGAGCGCCAGTGGACGCTGGGAATGTTCGGTGTTTTGGCCGGCAAAAAAGCGGAGGGCAAAGCAATGCTGACGGCCGCCGCGGAGTCGAAGGTGGAATACAAAACCGATTTACCCCTTTTCCTGGAAGGACCGGACGCTCCGTAGCCAGGAAGCGGAGGATCAGCGCGGCAGCTTGGCGCGCGCTCTTTCTGCCAGCTTTTTTTCCTCGGGAAGCAAGTTGCCATTTTCTGCGATGTCGAGATAGACGCGCGCTTGGTCGGTCATTTCTTTCGCGGCAAGGACGACTCCGTAGCAAAGGGCGTTCGATGGATTGCGCAGGTCGCGTTCATCGAGTTGCCGCAAGATTTTGAACGCGTCGTCGAACTTGTCCCTTCCATAAAGCGCAAGGGCGTAGGTCGCGGCAAACTGCGCATTGGTGGGGTCGGAATTGTGCGCATCGCGGGCCAGCGTGTGCGCACGTTCTGGTTCGACGTTCAGGATCAAGAGCGCGTAGGCGAGATTGTTATTCGTATTTAGATTCGTGATCTTATTTTGAACGTCGTCCTCGTACATGAGGTTAAAGACGCGCAAGAGATCGCGGGCGTTCCTTTCAGCCGTGTATTTTCTCAAAAGCTGCTGCAACGCAGCGCGCGACTGGGCTCCCCCCTTGGCAACATCCCAGAGCAGGTTTGTGTATTCCTCCTCCCAGCCCCATGCCAAAACAAACCGTTCCAACGCTGCCAACGGCTCCTTCTTCCCGGCCGCCAACTGCACCGCTGCCGTCCAATGACTCTTGGAGCTGTCGATATTGCCTTCCGCGCGCGCGACCCGGGCAGAGAGCGCCTCGTATTGGAATTGGAGATCGCCCCAATCTTTTTGGAGGCGAAGAAGTGAGTTCAATTTACCCCAGTTTCCCAGCAGCGTATGCGCCTCCGCGATCGCAACACACACCGGCACACGATCGGCCCGATCATTTGGAAGATCCTTCGTCCACGTCAGCGTGAGCGTCGGCAGGCCGTTGTTATTCATCCACGAGAGCAGCGTCACAAGATCTACATCTTTCGCGGGAAGATCCGAACCGAGCTGTGCAAGAAACCACCAGTATTCCGGGTTCTTCAACTGCCCGAGCAACTTCAGGAAAAGCATCCGGTCGTCAAACGTCGCCCCCGCTCCAGTCATCAACTGGTTTGCAAATTTTAAGGCCCGCGAGTTCTCGCGATTGGTGAGCGTTGCCTGGATGAGCGTCCGCAGCGCCTCGCGCCGAATCTTCGGCGATTCCGCCAATTGCTCGACCGTCGCGACCGCACCTTTCCGCACTTCCACGATCGGCGAGCCGAGCTGGATCGCCGCGAGCTGGAGCTGATAGCTTTCGTTGTTTGGATCCAATTGCGCCGCCGCCAGCACATGCGCATACACTTCCGAAGTTTTTCCGCTTAGGACAGCGAGCCGCGCCGACACATCGTGAAACATCGCGGTGTTTCTCCCCTTTTCGTCCAATTTCGAAAGAGCCTCGCGCACACTCGGCGCGTCCTTGAAACGCATCGCGACGCTCGCCCAGTCGAGGTAATTCTGCGCCACGCCCGGCTGCATCTCCGCGACCGTTTGCCTCCAGGTCACGGCTTCCTTGAGATCCAGCGCTTCCACCATTTCCGCCATCAGCCGATTCGCCGCGAGATCGCTCGGGCTGATCTGGAGCGCCCGGCGGGCGGAGATCGCCGCCTGCATGAATTCCTTCTTATCGGCAAACTCACGCGCCGACGCCATCGCCCGCTGCTTCCGCACGACGCGGAAACCGTACCAGAATCCAAATCCGATGAACGCCACCACCGTCAGTAGGATGATCGCGCGGGTGATGTAGCGGCGAATCTGTCGATCGCGCCGACTGGAACTGCCTGACTCCGTTCTCGATGATGAGGAGTGATGTGATTTCTTTGATTGAGACATAAACGGAGAATTGGCCGCGAGTTTCGGAGCGGCGATTTCCCGGGAATCGAGAAACCGCGCGACCGAGTTTCAGGGGGGGCCGACAATGTCGTCAGCGCGGCCCGCGGGGGCCGGGAAATTGGACGAGGCAAGTTGGGCCTGCAAGTCGCAATCTCACGCGCCACGGGAAAACGCCCGCCAATCGGCGGCGCGCTTTTTCAAACGCCATCCTCCGCGCTCAGCGGCATCCGTACTTGGAAGCGCGTCTGCTCTT
>JANLQB010000487.1:0-1546 GCA_031367565.1 Verrucomicrobiota bacterium | reverse complement strand
TCCAAACGCCATCTCCGCGTGCGCGTGACGTTGCAGCCGTAGAAAAGGCGCGCGCTTTTCCTTCCACCGCCGCGCACTGCCCGCCATCGTCGCGGCATGAGCGAGCCAGAAACGCCGACCATTCAGACCGAAGTGCAGGTCTTGTTTGTCGACTCGGATTGCGCCGCCGTCGGCCACAACATCGCGTATCTGCGCTTCATCGAAATCGCGCGCACGCACCTCGCCGATCAGCTCGGAATGGGCCTCGTCGGAATGGCGGACACGGGGCTGTATCCCGTCGTCGTGCGGACCGAGATCGACTACCGCCGGCCCGCGCGGCTCGGCGACAAACTCGTGGTGCATGGCCGGCTCGATGTAGTCGATCGCATGCGTTTCTGGATCGCCTTCCAGATCATCCGCCCTGCCGACGGCACGCTCATCGTCGAGTCGCGCCAGATGCTCGCGGTCATCCAGATGCCTGCGGGAAAACCCTCACGGCTGCCCGCGGATTGGTCCACGCGGTTCGCGCATCTCCGGGGGAAATAGGCGCGCGTCGCCAAGGGTCTTGCGACCGGACCGCGCCGCACCACCCTCGGCTTCTCCGAAATTCCTTCTCTATCGTTCGCAAATCCACCGGACGGCGCGGCTTTCGTCGCGCTCCCGCGCCGGTCGAAGAAGCGGCGCTAGATCAGGCTGGGACGGCGTCCTCCGCGCTCATCTTCGCGATCCATTCGCGATGCACGTTCGGCGAAATTTCGCTCGGCTTGATCTCACTGCGACCGCCCCAGAAGACGTTCGTGTAAGTGACCGGGATGCCGATGCTCGCGAGGTGTGCGTCGATCGCGGCTTTGTGCGCGAAGACGCGGTCTTTTTCCGTGCCGTGGCAGACGGCCATGATGTTCACGTTGTTGAAATCCGGGCCGCCTTCGCGCCAGTAGCAGTGCGTCAGGATTTCGTGGCGTCCGACCTGGCTGCCGGCTTCGACTTCGCGCCCGGCGGGCACGCGCCAGTGGAAGAGCGCATTGAAACGTGTGACGCGCTGGCCGGTGGCGCTCGGTTTGACGTGTTCGAGGAAAGTGGAGAAGCGTCCGATGACTTTGCGTGAGTTCAGGTCTTCGGCGACGCGGCAGAACGTTTCGAGATCGACGCCCGCTTCCTCCGCGCGTTTTGCCCAAAGGCCGACGCCGATTTCGTCGAGGGTGAGTTCGCGTTTCAGCGCGAGGAGGATTTCCCATTCGAGATCAGTCAGCTCCACGACGCCCACTTCGATCATCTTGGCGGGCTCCGCCGATTTGTCGCCGGGCTCGATCGTCTTCCGCCGCACGTGACCGACGCCGAGCGCGAAGATTCCGCGCGCAGGCATGAGCTTGAATTTCTCGCAGCCGGTGTGGCGCATGAGCACGCGGCAGTGATCTTCCATCGAAGCGCCAACGGGCACTTTCAGCGTGGTCCAGAGGCGAAACTCGGAGCCGGTCGTCTGCTGATCCGTCGAGCGCACGACGACGTGGCCGCTGAACGGATCCTCTTTGAACATAAAGTCGAACGCGCCGTTGAGCCGATCCTCCGG
>JANLQB010000475.1:0-4923 GCA_031367565.1 Verrucomicrobiota bacterium | reverse complement strand
GGCGGCGACGTGGAAATCCTTCAAGACCAGCGTGGGTTTTTGAAATTCGACTCCGCGCAAGTGCGCATCACCGCTCAAGGGCATCCGGCATTCGAGCAAGGCTGCTTCCGCGATGATGAGCGAGTCATTCATTTCCGTCGTGGAAAACAAATCCATGCGACGGATATCCCCGGCGATCCGCTCGACGATGCCATGCACGAATCCGCTGCCCTGCGCATGGCGCGGAGAGGCTTGCCGTGGCCCATCAAGCCGGTTAATGGTTTGCTTTCATATGAAACTTCCAATGCACACAACATCCCGCCCGGTGACTGGCATGGAAGCGCGCCGTGTGCTCCGCGCGATCGAAGCCGGGCGCGCGGCGACGAATCCGCGTGCGAAGGCGTTTGCGGCGGAGATCGTGGCGGCATTGCAGGGCAGGCCGCGCCGGACGCGGAAGCGCGCGGGGGCGTAGGCCCGGCACCAAATGGAGGTCGAGAAGCTAGATCCGCTCGCGCCGCCGGATGCGACCGGATTTCGCCCGGCCCGAGTTCGGGGACCTACTGAAAACGGGGCCGCGTGGTGCGGGAGACGGCGGCGCACTTGGGGCAGTGCTGGTTCGCGCGGAAGACGGACGGACGGCTCGCGGGATACGTGACGTTGCTTGCGGATCGGCTCACGGTCGAAAGCCCGCTGCTCGCAGAGGAAAGCGTCAAGTATCGCACGTTCCCGGCGGTGAAGATCGGCCTGCTTGCCGTGGATGAGCGAGCGAAGGGTTTCGGGACCGCGCTGGTCCGATGGGCTTTCGGTTACATCGCGAGCGAGCTTTGCCCGCATCTTGGCGTCCGCTTCGTGACGGTGGATGCGCTCTGCGACCCGGATTCCGACTACGACACGGCGGGCTTCTACGCGCGTTTCGGTTTCACCTTTGCCGATGGTATCGGCCAGCGCGTGCCGGGGCAGCCGTTCCGTGAAATGTATTTCGATCTCAAGCCGATCCTCGACGCCCTCGCGGAGTAGTTTGCAGTTCACAAATTGCAGTTGCGTTTGCGGCGAAGGAAAATCGACGGGGCGTGACCGGAAGCGGTTTTACTCTGGAAACCGGGCACTGATCGAGATGCACGCTGATTCTGGCAATTGAGTTGTCGAGTTCACAGGTATCGACAATATCGAAATCGTCCACAGAGGGAGGACAGCGCCAGACACCGCGCGGGAGAACATCAAATTGAGCGCGATGCGAAAGGCCGATTCAGCGCATCGAACAAGTCTGGACAAGTGCGGACAGCCTTGGAAAACGGGGAGCGTGTTTGCACTATTGTTTGCACTTTCCCCATCTATGAACCCCAATCGTGCGTAACGCCTCGGGAATGAGGGGGAGTGGCTGGAGCCGGAATCGAACCGGCGAATCCATACAAGCCTTCCGATGGCTCGCGAAGTGGCTTAGATACAGCATTCCTACTCATCGTTGACATCTAATCCGTTATGACTTTGTTATGACATCATGGCCTCGATTCACAAAGACCCACGGGGAAAATCTCCATTCTTTTACTGCGCGTTCACGCTCCCGAATGGGAAGCGTGCTTTTAAGTCAACGAAGCTGACGGATCGCAACGCGGCCCTCGCGTTTTGTCTTGCGATGGAGAACGCGGGACGGAAGTCGGCGAAGCGCAATCTGCCGGAGGAGCAGGCGCGGAAGATTCTCGATGAGATTCGCGGGCTTTCCGGTGAAGATGCGATTCGCTTCCGCTCCCTCGATGCCTACAGCCGCGAATGGCTTGTTTCAAAGAAGGCGACCACAAGCGCGGGCACGCTGGCCCGGTATGAGGGCATCGTGACGGACTTTCTCAGCCATGCCGGGACGGCGCGCGGGAAATCGAGCATCGACACGACGACGGCGGGCGATGTGAAGGCGTTCCGTGATTTGCAGCTTCGCGAGGGGAAATCACCGACGACGGCGAATCTCGCGTTGAAGACGCTGCGGGCGATGTTCAACGATGCCCGGCGCGAGGGTTTGGTGACGGTGAATCCCGCCGAGCAAGTCGAGACGTTCAAGGCGGAGAAAGAAGCGCGGGACGTGTTCACCGCCGCGCAGCTTTGCGCCTTGATCGCCGCCGCTGATGCGGAGTGGAAGACGGCAATCTTTCTCGCCTACTACGGCGGGTTGCGGCTCACCGATGCCGTGGGGCTTTCGTGGGAGAATGTGAGCTTTGACCGGCACGAGATTCGTTTCCTTCCTCAGAAGACCACGCACGGCCAGACCCGCAAACCGGATTGGAAGAAACAAATCACCGGGCAACTGGAAATCCCGATGATGCCTGAGATGGAGACGCACTTTCTCGCGCAGGCTGGCACCGATGATCCATCGGCGAAGCTGTGCCCGACACTGGCACCCAAGGGCACGGGCGGAAATAAGGGGCTTTCGATGATGTTCCAGCGGATCATGGCGAAGGCGGGCATTCACTCGGATACCGGCGTGGAGAAGACCGGCAAGGGCAGGCGATTCAAGATGCTCGGCTTTCATTCGCTCCGGCACACGTTCGTTTCCGAACTGGCAAATGCCGACGTGCCCGCAGACGTGCGGTGCAAGATCAGCGGACATCGGGACGAAGACGTTCACGAGCGTTACACGCATCTGGACATCGACACGAAGCGGCGCGCGTTGGAGAAGATGCGTCGGCTGGCAGCGTGAGAACGGTTCGATGCAGTCGGGGGGAGGGGTGTTCGATTAGCGAGCGGGCAAGTGAGTGCCTGACTGATTCTTGCCGTCAAAAAATTTTGCAATGCGCGCGGCGGGCTCCATCATCCCCGACGACCCAAAATGGACGACCCTACAGACATCAAAATCGAATTGGATCGCGAGGTTTTTTCAGGATCGGGCGCGCGTTGTCCCGTGGTATTGGCACGAGCCTTCTCGGTGATGTCGTGTTGAGGGTCAGCGGTCAAACGCTGGCCATCGAGTCCGATTGGGGAGGCGGCGAGATCGCCTGCATTGGCGGTTCGGATGTGCAAGTTCGGGTCACGGCAAAGTCCTTTTGCCAAATGATCCGGTCGCGCAAGCAAGGTGAGCTGAAAGGCACGATGTCCCTGATTTTTCGGCCCGGCTTGAAGGAAGTGGCGATTGATCGTGTCGGCGTTCGCGCGAAGTTCGTTTGACCAACGGCATCACCCGTTCTCTGCGGGAGGTTCGGTGACGGGGCTCGGTTCACCTCTGGCGGGCACCTTGTATTCCGGTGATTCCTCGTCCTTCCACGGGCTGCTTCCATCCTCATTCGGCCCGAATAGCTCCTCAGTCATCGGATACTTCGGCGGCTCCGGGTCCGATGGGAAGGTGGAGTCATTCATTCGTCCCCACCTTTGCTCTGTGCGTGAAAACAGCAAGCGTCTCCGTGCCGGAACGGTCATGTCCATGCAGAGCGGAATTAGCGGAATTGCGCAATTCACAGCGGCGAACATCCGTGAACGTTGGCGTGCATCGTTGACGCTGGGAATTGCGCTTGGCGAGAACGCTCGCGGATTTCCTCGCGCAATCCGGCAGGCGTTGAAAAATTTCGACGGGCGCGCGGGGTTGGGGCGAAGTGCGGCGCGGAGTTTGACGCATCCCCTGCCCTTCCCTACAAGCAGGGCTTCCCCGACGCCATGCCTGCCCTGCGGAATGAAGCCCAAACTCGTTTTGAGTTGATTGATCCCATGTTGATCGACCAACGCGGATGGGGGCGCAAAGACATCCTTTTGGAAGAGACGGCGCGGCAAATCGACATCGTTTATGGAAAGGGGCAGCGGCGACCGACGGGGCGCACGGATTATCTGCTTTGCCGACCGCTCGCGGAAGGCACGGAGCGCATTCCGCTCGCGATCCTAGAGGCGAAGCACGAGGGGAAGCCGCCCGAGCACGGTTTGCAACAAGGGAAAGGCTACCGCATCGGGAAGCTGCATCATGTGCCGTTCGTCTTCTCCTCGAACGGGCACCAGTTCGTCGAATACGACGACGCGACGGGCACGACTTCCGAGGCGCGGCCGATGGACGAGTTTCCCCGACCCGAGGAACTCGTGGCGCGGTATCTCGCCGCGCGCGGCCTTGCGCCCGCCTCGCCCTCGCTGGCGATGCTCACCACGCCTTATGCGCAGGGGCGCGACGCTCTGCGCTATTATCAGGACGCGGCGATTCGCGCGGCGATCGAGCAACTCATTCGGCAAATTGACGGCGGTGAAACGCCGCGCGTGATGCTTCCGCTTGCCACGGGCGCGGGGAAGACCCGGCTCGCGGCGGCCATGTTGCGAAAACTTTTCGACGCGGGCCGTCTCGGCAAGGCGCTCTTTCTCTGCGACCGCACCGAGCTGCGCGACAATGGGCTTGGCGATTTCCAAGCCGCGTTTGGATCTGATGCGGCGGAAGTGGACACGCGCAATCCGCAGAAAAACGCGCGTGTGCTCATTGCCACGTATCAGACGCTCGATTTCCACAGCGGCGGCAAAGACTTGTCGTTTTTCCTCAAGCATTACCCGCCCGGTTTCTTCGATGTGATCGTGATCGACGAATGCCACCGCTCGGCGTGGGGCGAATGGCACGCGATTTTGGAGAGCAATCACGACGCAATCCAAATCGGCCTCACCGCCACGCCACGGCAGATTCGCGTGAAGGAAATCGACGACGAAGAAACGAAACACGGCGTCGAGGAAGACCGCCGCCGATTGTCGGACAACTACAAGTATTTCGGCGAACCGGCTTATGAGTATTCCTACGCGCAAGGCGTCGAGGATGGCTACCTCGCGCCCGCTGACATCGAGCAATACGACATCTTCCACGACGACCGTGAGCAAGCCGAGCGCGTGCGCGGCGTGTATCGGGCCGATGTGGCGGATAAGAGGCTCACCGACGCGCTCACGGGGCAGCGCGTGACGGCGGATGTCGTCGCGGAGAAAAGCGAGGGTGGTGCGCTGGAGGCGCGG
>JANLQB010000462.1:0-2719 GCA_031367565.1 Verrucomicrobiota bacterium | reverse complement strand
GAAACCAATGGATCGCAGTCGTCATAGATCAACCATACGGCGCTGCCGTGGATTCAGTTGCGAGCCATTTCCTCAAACGAAAATCCACCTCGCCTTTTTGGGTTAAAAATATCCGACGGAGCAAATCCCGATCCCCGATCGGGGCGGCGGATGTCCCGCGGAGTAATGCTGAGCTAGAGATGGGGGCGGCGGATGTTCACCGGAGCAATGCTGAGCTAGGGATCGAGGCGGCGGATGTTCACCGGAGCAATGCCGAGCTAGGGATTGGGGCGGCGAATGTTCACCGGAGCGTCTCCCGATCCCCGATCGGGGCGGCGAATGTCCCGCGGCGCAATGCTGAGCTAGGGATTGGTCCGGCGGACAGGCCACGGCGCGTCTCGCAGGCTAAGGTTCTGTCTTGCCGGCGGTCGTCCCATCACCGCAGATTTGCGGGCCTTTCCACCCTACCCCAATCCATGAAACTGATTCCCACGATCCGCTACTTTTTCCTCGCGTGCTCCATGAGCGCCACCCTGCTCGCGCAAGAGGCTCCGCCCGCAGGCTTCAGCGCGCTCTTTAATGGGAAAGACCTGACGGGATGGCGCGGCGGCGACACGTTTGATCAACGAAAACTACTCGCGATGCCCGAGGCCGAACGCGCGGCGCAGATCGCGAAGTGGACGGAGACGATGAAGGCCCACTGGCGCGCAGAGGGGGGCGAATTTGTGAACGATGGGCAGGGCGCTTATGCGACGACGGAGAAGGATTACGGCGATTTTGAGCTGCTCGTGGAATACAAGACGGTGCCGCTGGCGGACTCTGGAATCTATCTCCGAGGAGTGCCCCAGGTGCAGATCTGGGACTCCACGGAAAAGGCGAAGGCGAACATCGGCGCAGACAAAGGCTCGGGCGGACTTTGGAACAACTCGGCGGGAGCGCCGGGAAAAGACCCGGCCGTGCTGGCCGACAAGCCTTTTGGCGAGTGGAATAAATTCCGCATCGTGATGGTGGGCTCGCGCGTGAGCGTGTGGCTGAACGACAAGATGGTGGTGGATCACGCGACGATGGAAAACTACTACGACCGCGCGGTGGCGATCCCGGCGCGAGGCCCGATCGAGTTGCAAACTCATGGCGGAGAGATCCGGTGGCGGAATATCTTCCTGCGCGAGATCGGCGGGGAAGAGGCCAACAAGATCCTCGCAGCGCACAGTAACGCGAAGGATGCGCCGGAGATTTGGAATGGAAAGGATTTCGCGGGCTGGGCGGGCCCGGTGGACAACTATGAAATCGTGGACGGGGCGATCCGGTGTCAGGCCGGGAAAGGCGGGACGATTTATCGCAACGAGGAGATGTCGGACTTCATCGCGCAGTTGGAATTCAAGGTGCCGAAGGGCGGGAATAACGGGCTGGCGATCCGGTATCCCGGCACGGGAGATACGGCGTATGCGGGGATGTGTGAGTTGCAGGTGCTGGATGATAATTACGAGCAGGCGACGGGGCAGAAGATCGACGCGCGACAGGCGCACGGCTCGGCTTACGGGATGGCGGCGGCGCAGCGGGGGTATCAGCGCGCGATCGGCGAGTGGAATTTCGAGGAGGTGATGGTGAAGGGCTCGCGGATTCGCGTGGAATTGAATGGCGCGATCATCCTCGACACCGATCTATCGAAGCTCGATCCCACGACGTTCATGGCGAACAGCCCGCACCCTGGCCGGGAGCGGACTTCGGGCTTCTTCGGCTTCGCGGGGCATAACGATCCGGTTTCGTTCCGGGCGATTCGCGTGAAGAAGATCTAGGGTTCGCGATTTTCCATGCGTCGCCGCTTCCTGCCCTTGCTCGGCGCGCTGCTGAGCGCGCCCGCGTGGGGGGCGGAGCCGGTGACTTATCGCGACTTCGACGCGCCGCCACATCTTTACCGGCAGCGCACGCCCGCGGATCGTTTCTCCAAGATGAAAGACGATCTGGAGTCGGGCCGGATCGCGCTGGATCGCACGTCGGAACTCGCTTTCCTGAAGAGTCTGCTCCGCGCCGTGAAGGTGCCCGAGTCGTCGCAGATGCTCGTGTTTTCCACGACGAGCCTGCAACTGCGATTCATCTCCCCGTCGAACCCGCGCGCCCTGTATTTCAACGACGACATCTACATCGGCTACATCCCCGGCGGTCGCGTGGAAGTGCTTTCGCTCGACCCGGAGCTCGGCGCGATCTTTTCCATCTTCGACATCCCGCGCGATGGACGCCCACTGCGGATCGAGCGTTCGGATAAGTGCATGAACTGCCACGGCAGCGCGGATTCGGCTTACGTGCCGGGCCTGGTGATGAAGTCGGTGGTGCCGGGCGAGCGCGGGGGAAGTCTCACGGCGTTTCGGATCGAGCAGACGGGTCACGGGATTCCATTCGAGCAGCGATTTGGCGGGTGGTACGTGACGGGGAAGCCGCCGATCGCGAGCGCGCTGGCAAATGTCATCGGGCGTTTTTCCAATGGCGCGATGCAAAAGCAGCGGCTCGAACCGGGGACGCTCTTCGACTTCGCGCGCTACCCGGCGGCGACGAGCGATGTGCTGCCGCAATTGCTGCTGGAGCATCAGGCAGGTTTCGTAAATCGCGTGGTCGAGGCGTCGTACCGCACGCGGACGGCGCGGCACGCGAGCGGGGGAGGAAACCTCACGCCAGAGCAAGTGCGGGAGCTGGATGAGCAGGCGCGGATCGTGACGCGCTACGTGCTTTTTGCGGATGAAGCGAA
>JANLQB010000427.1:0-5581 GCA_031367565.1 Verrucomicrobiota bacterium | reverse complement strand
GCGATGGCTATATCGTGACGAATATCCATGTGCTGGCGGAGGCGGATAAGATCGAGGTGCGGCTGAAGGACGGGCGCAATTTTACCGCGAAGCTCGTGGGCACGGATGACATGACGGACATCGCGGTGATCAAGATCGACGCGAATGATTTGCCGGCGGCGGAACTGGGCGACAGCGATGCGCTGAAAATCGGGCAGCTCGTGTGTGCGATCGGTGCGCCGTTTAATCAGGACTATTCCTTCACGTGCGGCTGGGTGAGTGGGAAGGGGCGCTCGAATCTGCTGGGGCAAACGTCGAAGACGATTTTGTTCGAGGATTACATCCAGACGGACGCGTCGATCAATCCGGGGAACTCAGGCGGGCCGCTCTTCGATGTGGATGGAAAGATCGTGGGGATGAATACGCTGATCAACGGGCTCGGGCGCGGGCTGTCGTTTGCGATTCCGAGCGCGATGATTCGGGATGTGTCGCGGCAGTTGATCGCGGAGGGGAAAGTGCGGCGCTCGTACATCGGCGTGCGCGTGGAGTCGCTGGCGGAGCGGCCGGCGATGCGGGAGCATTTGCAGGTCATCGGCTCGGGCGTGTATGTGCATACGATCGAAGCGGATTCGCCCGCTTTCAAAAGCGATCTGCGGCCGACGGATGTGATCACGCATGTGGACGGTGTGGCTATCGCGGTGGCGAAGGATTTGCCGAGGGAGATCATGCGGAAAAAAGTGGGGCAGGTCGTGCAACTGAGCGTGTGGCGGGCGGGGCGTTCGATCACGATTCCCGTGACGACCGGAGAGACGCCGACGGGGCTGACGAAAGTCTCGACGATCGCGTGGCCGAAGGCGGTGCCGAACGCGGAAATGCTCGGGATGAAATTGAAGGCCGTGGAGGGCCGGGTGATCGTGACGGAACTTGCACCCGACGGGCTCGCGTCGAAGGCGGGCCTGCGCGTGGAGGATGTGATCACGGATGTGGAATCGCGCGCGATGGGAAGCCCGGTGGCGGTCTTCGAGGCGATCGGCGCGGGCATTGCGAAGGATGGCGCGAAAGGCGTGCTCCTCAATGTGGAGCGGAAGGGGAAGCGGACTTTCGTGATGCTGGAGCCGGGCGGCTAAAGGCTGCGGAAAACTTTCAGGTTGGGGAGCGGCTGGTGCTCGGGGGGGCGCCAGCCGCTCATTTTTTTCACGCTTTCGATGTTCAGCCCGCCACAGGCGCTTTGATGGTCCGAATGCGCGTGCAGAATTCCCCCGCCGCGGCGCGGGGCTGAACGTCGAATATCGAAAGGATCTGCGGGGGCGTCTTTCTACTTTGCGGCGCGTTTGCTCAGCAGGAAGGCGAGGAGGTCGTTGAACTCAGCGGGCGGGATTGTTTCGCCGAAAATTGGCGTCATGAGCGAGGTGTCGGTTTCTTGTTTCGATTGAACGTCGTCGGTGGCGATTCGTTGCTCTTGTCCGGCAAGGTCGGCGAGGACGACTTGCGCGCCTTCTTCGCGGCGGAGCAGGCCGCTTACGACGTTGCCGTCTTTTTTCGTGATGAGCGTGAGCCGGAAGGCGCGATCGACGTTGCGGTTTGGATCGAGGATGTCCTCGCACAAACGCGCGGCGCCGCGTCCGCCGATGCCGTCGAGTTGCGGGCCAATGGCTCCGCCTTGGCCTTCGACCGCGTGGCAGACGGCGCAGTTTTTCGTGAAGACTTCCGCGCCGCGAGTGGCGCTGGCTTTGGTGGCATCGAAGGCGGCGGTGCGGTCGGCGATGATTTTGTCGAGGGCGAGATTCGCGGGCGGGAGATTCGCGGTTAGTTTTTTCACGCGTTCGTCGAGGGCGGCGATTTTCAGCGCGGCGAGGCGATTGGCGACGGGGCGTTCGCGGAGCAGCGTCATGGCGGCGCGGCCATCCGTGCAAGCAGTGATCAGCGCCTCCGCGCCGTCGGTCGAAGTCGCGAGGGCGATGGCGAAGGCGAGTTGCAGCCGGTGCGGCGCGCCTTTGAAGGCGTCGGCGACGGCGGGGCGACCGGCGGGTGAGGAGGCGAGTGCGGGTGCGAGACGTTCGCGGAAAGCGATCGGTTCCGCGTCGTCGGCGAGAGGTTTTCCAAGAGTGGGAATTTGGTCGGGAGCGATGACGATGAGCGCACGGGCGGCGGTGACTCGGGCGTCGGGCTCGGATTTCGTGTCGGCGAAAACGGCGCTGATTTGCGGAGCGAGCGCGGTGAGTTTTAAGGCGCGCGCGATGTCGGCGGACTGCGCTTTACGCAGCGAAATGGAGCCGGGTTCGTTCAGGGCGAGTTGCGGCAGTTCCGGGCTGAAGCGTCCGATCGCGAGCCACGCGTAGGCTTCGCCGTCGTCGCCGTCGGTCACTTCCACGATGCCGGTGCGGCCTTGGAATTCCGCGAGATCCCATTCGATTTTCTGCGCGGTGTCGTTGCGCGGTGGCGCGGCTTCTCGGAGCACTTTGCGGTCGGCAGCATCGAGGAGGCGCACGAAGTTTTTCTTCCCGGCGGGTCTGTCGGGAAAGCCATCGTGACCGCAAAGATAAAAGCTGAGTTTTTCCGGCAACGGGAAAGGTGCGGAGCGCATGATGCCGGTGCGCACTTCGCCATGCACGATGCTCGAAAGCACCTGCGCTTTTTTCCCATCGGCGCACGCGCGCTCTTGAAAACCCCACGGGATTTCGCCCTCGCTCGTCGTCACCGCCCAGCCGGGGCTGCCCGCTTTCGCGGCGAGCAACGCGGTGGCGACTTCGCTGCCCCAATCGCGGAGCGTGGCGTCGGGCGCGATCTTGCGCTGCTCGAATCCGTCGATCGCGCTCTGCACGATGGTGGCCTGGGCATCGAGATCGGTGAGACGTTTGCGGGCGAGCGAGATGAGCGAATCGAGTCGGTCGGCGGGCAGGTTTTTCGCGAGGCTCGGGAGTTGTTTCGCGAGGATGTCGGCGGGGACGTCTGTCTTCTCGAAGATCGAAAAGCGGAGCAGCGCGTTTTGTTCTCCGGGGACAGCGAGCATGATGTCCAGGAGCTTGCGAAAATCGTCCTGCGACAAACCGTCGAGCGAAAGATTTCCACCGAGGCCGGGCGCGCTGAGTTGATCGCGCAGCGCGATGCGCGTGCTGTGAAGGAGATGATCGTCGTCCGCCGGCGCGCGGCTGAGCAGCGCGAGAAGCGGGCGGATATTTTCGGGTGCGGGATGCGCGGCGAGGGCTTCGGTGGCGACGCGGGCGGAGATGGCATCGGCGTCTGAAAGCGCGGCGCGCGTGGCGTCGGCCAGCGCAGGCGTCCACGGCGTGACTTCGTGCGCGATGCGTAGCGCGTGTGTTCGGACGAGCGGGTCGGTGTCTTTCGTTGCGGCGATGAGCGCGGTGGAATCGAGCGCGTTGAAACGATGCAGCGCCCAGAGCGCATTCGTCTTTTGCAAAGCGTTCGCCGGAGCATCGGCGGCTTTTTTCAAAAGCTCGATCGCGGGCTTGCCGATGCGGTCGCAGAGATCATTGAGCGCGAGCGAGCGGCGCGTTGGATTGCCGGAGGCTAGTTCTTTTACGAGCCCGGCCGCGTCTTGCGCGATGGCTGGATTTAGCAGCGCACCGCGATACACGATGCGCCACAGCCGCCCGCGCTCGCGGTCGCGGCCCGGATGCAAAAGCGGCACTTCGTAATGGCCGATGATCTTGTTGTAAAAATCCGCAACGTAGAGCGCGCCATCCGGCCCCCAGCTTAGATCCACGGGCCGAAACCATGGATCGTCCGTGCTCACGAAATCGGGCAGCTCTTTCCCTTTCGACGACGCGCCGTGCCACTCGATGAGGTCGTGATTGACGCGGCTCGTCTGCACGTTTCCGACGAACATATGATCCTGCAATTCTGCGGGCCACGATTTGTCATGCACATACATCGGCGCGCAAATGGCCGTGCTGCCGTGCGAATGCAAAATCGTCTGCGGCGCAAAGCCGAGTCCGTCGTGCGGCTTGCCAAAGCTCGGATAATACGCGCCGCGCAGGAGCTGATAGATGGGCGAGCTGTGGCAGTCGGCGCTGTAAAGATTTCCGCGATCATCCCAGCAAAGGCCGAACGGATTTACCTGGCCGTAAGTGTTTCCCTCCACACGCGAGCCATCGAGCCGCACGCGCCACGTATTGCCGCTCTGGATGTGCAGCGAGCTGCCGTCGCGTCCGCGGATCGTGCTTTCATTGTTGAAGCCGTGCGTGCCGTAGAGCCAGCCATCGTCGCCGCGTCGATACGACGAAAGATTCCCGTGCGTATCGCGCTCCCAGCCGAGCGGACCGTAGAGAATCTCGCGCTTGTCCGCTTTCCCATCGCCGTCCGTGTCTTCCATCAGCCAGATGCTCGGAATGCTCCACACGATACATTTCCACGTCATCTTCCCATCCGCATTTGCGGAACGAAACGGGTACAGCCCCGTCGGAATGTTTAAGCCATCGGCGAAAACTTCCATCTTCCGCGCTTTGCCATCCGGCCCGAAATCCGAGAACACCCGCACCGTGTCTCGCCCCGGCGTTCCGTCTTTGATGGCGAAAGGATATTCACGCGACTCCGTGATCCACAACCGCCCGGTCGCGTCCCAATTCATATTCATCGGCTTCCGCAAATCCGGTTCGCTCGCGACGAGCTGGATTTCAAAGCCCGGCGGCAGATGAAACGCCGCGCGCTCCTGCTCGGGCGTGAGCGGGTCCGTGGGGCGCACGAGTTCGGCGAAGGGATCGTTCGCGGCGAAAGCGGTCGCGGAGAGAGCGAGGAGGAGGGAGAGGGTTTTCATGGTGGGTTCTGGCGTGAGAGTGACCCGCGACCGGGCTGAGATGTAGAGAAAAAAATCTTGCTCGTGCTCGTGCTCGGTAAGCGACGGATTTCGAGGATGAGGACGATTACGATTACGAGGCGGAATCCGGGAATTGGTTATGGCCCCCGCGCCGGTTTCCCTGCTAAGATTCGTACCAGTCGTGAATAATTCACGATGCCGCCGGTAGCAGGCCGGTTCTCACCACCCCACAAACTCCACCCAACAAAAAAGACAATGCCCAATCGTCGTTTCCAACCCACCCGCCGCGCCTTCATTAAAGGCCTCACCGCCGCCACTGCTGGCGGCATCTTTCTTCCCAATCTTCTGCTCGGACAAGACGGCCCGGCGAGTCGCAAGCTCGGCGTCGCGGCCATCGGTTGCGGCGGCAAAGGTGCCTCCGATCTCGAAGGCTCATCAAAAGGCAACGAAGTCGTGGCGCTCTGCGACGTGGACTCGAAGACGCTCGCCGAAGCGGCCAAGAAATATCCGAACGCGAAACTCTTCCACGATTTCCGCCAGATGCTCGACGAGGTGAAGAGCATCGACGCTGTCACCGTCTCCACGCCGGACCACGCCCACTATCCCGCCGCCATGCACGCCATCGCGCTCGGCAAACATGTGTGTGTGCAGAAGCCGCTCGTGAACACGCTTTGGGAATGCCGCGAGCTGCATCTCGCTGCGAAGAAAAAGGGCGTCATCACGCAGATGGGAAATCAAGGCCACACCTACGATGACAATCGTGTGGTGAAAGAGTGGATCGCGGCCGGAGCGATCGGCAAAGTGAAGGAAGTCCACGTCTGGACGAAC
>JANLQB010000411.1:0-1968 GCA_031367565.1 Verrucomicrobiota bacterium | reverse complement strand
CCGCGCGCAGTCCTTCGTGCGTCACGGTGGGGAAATCCGCCAGCACCTCGGCCTCGGTCGCGCCTTCCGCGAGGCTGGCGAGCAGCGTCCGCACGGGGACGCGCGTGCCTTTGACGACGAGCGCCCCGCCGCACAATTCCGTGCGCCGCTCGAAGTGAGCCGTGTAGTTGAACTTCATGGCTGGAGAATATCAGGCGGCTGCGCGCCGGGCAACGCCGGTTTTGGCGGCGGCCTTCCACGGCGGTTTTTGCGAATAATCAGTCTGTCCCTCGTCCTGTGCCGCTATTTGGATGGGTTTGGCAGCGACGTCGCGGGCGTGTCCAACTGCGAAGGGGTCGCTCGCTCCAAGATGGAAATTACATCGGGGCCGTTGGTCCGGCCTACGTCCAGAGTCCGCAAGGTGGCCAAGAGCCGATCGTACTGTTTCCTCAGA
This sequence comes from Verrucomicrobiota bacterium, assembly GCA_031367565.1. Lineage (GTDB taxonomy): Bacteria > Verrucomicrobiota > Verrucomicrobiia > Chthoniobacterales > Chthoniobacteraceae > JANLQB01. The sequence goes on along the minus strand of JANLQB010000411.1, from coordinate 1,535 downwards.
ATCTCCAGGTCGCCATTTGTTTTGACCAGTTGCTCGGGTTTTGCACCATGTGGCTCCTCGGCTTTGATTCTCTCGTTCTTTCTCGCGATGTCTTTTTCGAGCTTTGCGAGTTCATCATTTATCGCCACCGCTGCGTTTTCTCCGACGCCCTTTTTAACGTCGAGAGTCCGCAAGGTGACCAAGAGTCTATCGTGCTGTTTCCTCAGAATCTCTAGGTCGCCCTTTGTTTCGATCAGTTGTTCAGGTTTTGGACCACGTGGCTCCTCGGCTTTGATTTCCTGTATCTTTCTCTTGATGTCTTTTTCGAGCCTTACGAGTTGAACATTTATCGCCGCCACTGTGCCTTCTCCGCCGCCCTTTTTGAGATCTTTCCGGGCAGCAAGAAACGCTTCCATGATGGCGTCGAGGTATGTCTGGGTAAAGGCGGGATCCGCCCCCGAGGCTCGGACGACAATGATACGCGTCTGTGGCAATCGGCTCGCCACTACTTTGCAAGGCTGGGCCTGCAATTCTGGATGCGCGGCACGGACCGCGTTGTGTGCCCGCTCCAGCACCCCGCGACTTTGAATGATTTCCACACTCGTCCCGTAGAAGTCCTCCGGAATGCTCTCGCCGTTTTCCAGCTTTGGATTCACTTCGGCACCACCAACGAGAAGCTTACCCAATGAAACCCACTGCCTGTCCTCAGCGCGGGAGGCGAGCGTCAGCATCAACGCGACAAGGAACACATAAAGGAGCTTGGCCATGGCGGATTGCAATAATGAGCGGTTTGGGATGTCGAGCGTGAAATTTGAACAAGGGACCGATAGCATGATTCCTCAAATCCAATCGCCTCAGAACGGCAGCGTGAATTTGCGGCTGAAGGCGTGGACTTCCTCGCGGATTTTGGCGACGGCGTCGTCGTCTTCGCGGGCTTCGAGGACGCGGTGGAGGTAGTCGGCGATGTCCATCATTTCCTCTTCCTTCATGTGGCGCTGGCGGTGGTTTCGCGTGTGAGTAGGTCGCGGAAGACATCGAGCCAGTGCTTTTTCTGCCGAAGCACGGAGGCGGACGGGTCGAGCCGTTTCTCAAGGCACAGGCGCGACGCTGCGTCGGAGAGCCGCAGGAGGCGGGAGCCGTCGGCGAGCTTGACGAGGTCAATCTGGATTTCGGAGTTCATGGTCGTGCGTCAGTGGAAGTGAAACATTTCCAGCATCCGATTCAAGCTCGATGGTGTCGCAGGGCCGAGTTGTCCGTGCAGCTCGTAAGCGATGCGGTCGAAGTCCTGCTCGTTGAGTTCGAGGACGGAGTCCGGCGCGGGGTCTGCGGCGACGGTGGCCGCTTCGAGCACTTCGTGGTAGAACGTCACGGAGAGTTCGCGGTCATCGAGGCCGTCGCTCACAACGATCTCGAAACGGTGTCCGATGATGCTCGTCTTCGCGAGCGCGGGTCTGCCGATGGCGTCCACGAACGCCTCGTGCGAAGTTTCGATGCGCGAGAGCGTGAACCCGCCGACCAACTGTGCGTTTTGAAAAACCGAGAGGTCCATCGTTTTG
>JANLQB010000314.1:0-4396 GCA_031367565.1 Verrucomicrobiota bacterium | reverse complement strand
GTAGCTGCGCGAAGCGAGCACGCGCTGGGTGCGCTCTTCCTTGCCGACATGCGCGCGGACGAGTGCGCCGATGGCGTCGCGGTTCGATTTTGTGCCGGTGAGTTTTAGGCGGATGAAATGGTGGCCGAGTTTCTGATCGTTCCGCAGCACAAGCGGCTTTCCGCCGGTCTGCGTGAGCACGAGGTCGAGATCGCCATCGCCATCGAGATCGCCGAAGGCCGCGCCGCGTCCGACGATCGGGCGGAAGAGGTCCGTGCCGGATTGCTCAGCGGTGACAGGCTCGAAACCGGCGCGCTTTTTCGCGCCGCGATTCCAGAAAAGCTGCGCAGGCTGCGCGTAGGTCTGGCTCTGCTGCACTTTGCCGATCTCCTCTTCGAGATGCCCATTTGCGCTGAGCAGGTCGGGCCAGCCGTCGAGGTCGTAGTCGAAAAAGAGCACGCCGAATTTCAGCAGCAGCCGGCTCGCGGGGCCGACGTTTTCCGGGATGGCTTCGTCGGCGAAAGTGAGCGGCGCGCGTTGCGCGACGTAGAGCGCGATCATCTCGTTCGCGAAATTCCCGATCGCGATGCCGAGCGTGCCGTCGTTGCGATGATATGCGGCGTCGATGCCCATCGCGCCGCGCGTGTTGCCGTAGCTGTCGAAGGCGACGCCTGCGGATGCGCCGATCTCTTTGAACGTGCCGTCCTTCTGATTGTGGAAGACGAAGTTTTGCACCGTGTCATTCGCGATCACGATGTCGAGCCAGCCGTCGCCATCGAGATCGACGGGCGCGACCCCGAGGCTCTTGCCCGCAGGTTTCCCAGTCGCGGAGTTCTTCACCTGGATGCCGGAAGTCGCGGACACGTCGCGGAATTTCCCGCCGCCGTCGTTGTGATAGAGCTTTGAAAAAGTCCCCTCGAAATTCATCGGCGGGCCGTAGGCGCGTCCGACGCCGGTGAGCTTGAAGCCGATCTCAAAATCAATTTCGCGCGACCATTTCACATACTCGCAGACGAAAAGATCGAGCTGCCCGTCGTTGTCGTAATCGAAGAACACGCTCGACGATCCCCAGTCTTCCGGCGCACCGCCGACGCCGGCTTCCGCCGTCACGTCGCGGAATTTCCCGCCGCCTTCATTGTGAAATAGCCGCGAGCTGCCGACGCCGCTTACGAACAAATCCGTGCGCCCGTCGTTGTCGTAATCGCCGGGCGCGACACCGGTGCCATACATCGTCACGTCGAGCCCGGAGCCTGCGGTGATGTCGGTGAAGTGGCCCGCACCGTCGTTTTTGTAGAGCGTCATCGTGGGCGGCGCTTCGGACTTCTTTTTCGTCCACGCCCAGTCGGTGCCATTGATGAAAAGAATGTCCTGCGCGCCATCGCCATCCGCGTCAAAAATCGCACAGCCCGCGCCCATCGTTTCGGGAAGTAGCTTCTCGCCGGTGGCACCGTTGAAGTGCTTGAAGGTGAGGCCCGATGACTCGGTGATGTCCGTGAATTTCACGGCGGGCAAAACGAGCGGCTCGCGCTCGCGCGGGACGGGCGTCGCGATCGCGGTGATCTTCGGTGCCGGAGGCGGTGGGGGGCGGCGGAGCATGTAAACAGCACCACCAGCGATTGCGGCGAGGAGGAGAAAAACGATCGCTGACCAGCGGAGCGCGCGGCCAATGATGGAGTCGTCGGTTTCGACGAGTTCTTCGTCGGTTTCGGTGTCGTTGCTTGGGTCGGGGGTCATACGGGGAAGATTTCTCGGAGCGGATTTCCGCGAACATCGCTATCGCGCGGTTTCATTTACCGGCGACTTCCGCGGCGTCGAGTTCCGGCGCGCCGGGGCGTTGCAGGTCGTAGATTACCGTGGCTTGGGCGGCGTGGTCGGCAGCGGGATTAGCGCGGCGGGCGATGGCCACGGCGCGGTCGCGGGCGTTGTCGTCGGGGCGGTAACGTTCGTGCATTTTCCGATGTTCGGCGGCTTTGGCTTCATCGCCGAGCTGGCTGTGGATCAGCATCAGATTGTAGTGCGCGGTCACGTTTTCGGAGTCGATCGCGAGCGTTTTCTCGAAACGCTCTTTCGCCAAGCCGAGCCATTGTTTGCGCGTTTCCTCGGAATCGCGTGCGAGATTCGCGCGCTCGATCAGGGTCTGGCCGAGTTCGTTGATGACTTCGTAGTCCTTGCTGAAATCGAAGCCGCGTCTATCGAGTTCCGGGGTGCGATCTTCGAGCACGCTGCGGAAGGCGTCGATGGCGGGATCGAGATAGCCGTTGGCTTTGTTCACGAGCCCGGTGAACCACGCGATCTGCCATGCGGGCGCGGGCGGGTCGGACTTCGAGGCGCGTTGAATCGCCGCGACCGCTTCATCGAGCCGGCCTTCTTTCAAATAGACGCGCGCGAGATTGATCGGGCCGTCGAAACGCTTGAGCTTTTCCACTTCCGCGAAAGCCTGCGCGGCTTGGATCAACTCGCCCTTTTCGCTGCCCTGATTCCCCTCGAGGAAAAGCCCGATGCCGTAGTCGTTCCATCTTTGCCAAAGCGGAACTTTCGTTTCCTCGTTCGCGACTGCCACGCCGCCTTCGATTGGGAAGGTGATTTTGTCCGATGCGATCGTCGTCACGGGCAGATCGTTGACGTGGTCTTTGCCAAAAACGTACTGCATGTATTTCGTGTCGAACTTCCGATAAACGAGTTTCACCTCGACCGTGAGCGGCTCGCGCTGATCTTCCGGCACGCGGAAACTGTAGTGGACGACTTGCGCCGCGCCGGGCGGGATTTGGTGATTGTAGAGCGGCGTGAAAATATCCTGCGGGTTGCGCCGGTCGATGCGGTTTCCGTCGCGGTCGAGCATGTACACATTGATGAAGTGCGACCACGGATCGACCTCGCGCGCGGCCCCGAATCCACCGCTGCGCCCGAGCGTGCGCTCGCCGCTCGTGAGCTTTGTATCGACCCACATTTCATTGGAATCCACTGTGCCCTGGGTGAGCGGATGGCCGACTTTCAGGGTGCGCAAGACCGCTTCGACCAGATAGGTTTTGCCCGGCTTGAGCGCGGGCACCTGCGGGCGCAGCGGCGCGATGATCGGGCTGTCGATGGTGCCGCCTTCCTTGATCGCGAAGAGATCGACCCGCGCGACATCTTTCAGGAAATCCTGATGCTTTTTGACGATTTCCGGCTGCCCGCGGAGGTGCGCGATGCCGGTGTTCGCGGCGGGGAAAAGGTGATTGTGAACTTTAAGCTCGTTCGGTTTTTCCGGGTCGAAAAACTTCGCTCCGAAATCATTCGAGGTCTGCAAAGGCATGTGGCACTGCGCGCAGTTCGTCTTCGCTTTATCCGGGTAATAAAACGCGCGCGCACCGTGGCCGGACACCCCACTGAGCAGATAGGTGTCGTAATGATTCTGCCCGCGCAGGAATTCCTTATAGTGGTTCAGCTCATACGGGATGCTGACCTTGTGGCACGTCGAGCAATACTCGGCGGTCTTGTGCAGCGGCTTGAGGAAAGTGGCCTTGTGGAATTCCGGCTTCGCCTTCACGAGCAGCCGGTTCACTTGCTTGAGTGCGGCGTTTTCGCTGAAGGCAAACGGATAATGGATCGGCTCCTCAATCGTGTAATCGGCGTTGCCCCGTGTGCTGTTCGTATTCGTGATGGCGTGGCAGACGGTGCAGGTGATGCCGGCCTGCGAGGTGGGATGTTTCGCCATGTCGAAATTTGGATCGTCGAACGCGCCGCTGAAAAACGGCACCGGATCGTGGCACCCCGCGCACCAGCGCGCGGCCTGCACGTTGCCATCGCGCTTCAGCGAGACCTCGCGGGTTTCCTTCACGCTGGCGAGATACGGCTGGTTATTAAAGGAGCTGAAGTGGTGCGCGCTGTGAAACCAGCCGTCGTAAACGTCTTTGTGACATTCCATGCAATAGGAGTCCATCATCAGCGTTTTCGCGGGGATGAAATTGCCGGTCGCGGTGCGGGCGAGCGAGGGCTGGAAATACTTCGCGCCTTCTTTCGGCCCGGCGACGTTCCATTTCCGCGGATCTTGCGTGTGCAGCGCGACGAGTCCGCCGACCACGACGACGACCGCGACCGCCCATTTCAAACCCGCCTGCCACCTAATCCGCGGCCCGGCGAGGCGATGCACGATGTAGAGCCAGATGACGAGCAGCGGCGTGAGGATGTGCGCCCAGTAGAGCGTGTTGCGGGCGAGCGGATTCTTAACGTCGAATCCGCCGACCCGCATGAGCGCGATGCCGGAGATGAGCAGGACGAGGCAGACGGCGAAGAGGATGTAGCCGACGGCGATGGTCCGGCGATTTTTGCGGCCGGCCGTGGCGCTGATGTGGCCGTAGGAAAAAATGGTGAACGGGACCAGCAGCACGATGCCCACGACGAGGTGGGCGAGGAACATGATCTGGTAGAAATAGTTCTG
>JANLQB010000309.1:0-2446 GCA_031367565.1 Verrucomicrobiota bacterium | reverse complement strand
GGGCAGCGCGGCGATGTGGGCGCGGCAGAGTTTCATCCGCGCACAGCCGGAGCGCGGGGAGATCGCGCTGCGGCTCGTTTACTGGAATGCGGGGCGGCCCGAGAAACGCCGCGCGCAGTGCGTGAGCTATCTGCAATCGCTGAAGGCGGACATCATCGCGGTGGGCGAATCGAATGTTTACACCGACGAACTGACGCCCGAATGGCGCAAAGGATTCGCGGGCCGCTCGATCGTGCAGCGTGCGGGAATTCTCCTCATCACCCCGGAGCCGCCCGTGTCGCTGGAAGTCGGTCGCCTCGCCGATCGCGGCGACTACGTGCTCGCGCGCTGCCTCGTGAAAGATCGCGCGATCACGCTGCTGCTCGTCGATTTTGAAACGCGTCTCGGCTCCTCGCGCGCCGCGCCGTTTGCGCGGCTGAACGAAATCATCGCCGCGCATCACGACGAGCCGCTCGTGATCGCGGGCGATTTTAACACCCCGCGCGAATCCATTCACTTCGACGCGTGGCGCACCAATTTTCGCGAGGCGTTCGACAGCGCGGGACACGGCTTCGCGGAAACGTGGCCGACCTTTCTCCCGCTCCTGCGCATCGACCACTGCTGGCTCGGCCCGCGCTGGCGGGCCGTCCACACGGAGCTGGGCCGCTCACTCCTTTCCGATCACCGCGCGATCATCACCGACCTGACGCCCGGCGGCTAATTCGCCACCGTCACCTGCACGGTCGCGGTCGCGGTCTGATTGTGATCATCGGACACGACCATCCTCAGCGTGTGCGGGCCATTTGTGAGCACGGTCGTATTGAAGAGCCGGTGTGCGCCGCCGAAGTGGTAATGATTGTCGCGATTTGAGTCCGTGGTGCGCAGCACGTTATCGACATAAAATTCCGCCTTGTTGCAGCCGTAGTCGTCCGTGCTGCTGCCGAAAAATTCCGCGTCGGTGCCGGTGATCGTTTGGCCGTTGATCGGGGAAATTAGATCAATCGTGGGTGGCCGATCTGCGACGACCTGGACGTTGAAGGTCAGCCGTCCGCTTTTGGGTACGCCATTGGTGGCGCGCACTTGCACGGTGACGGTGCCGAGTTGAGACGGCGTCCAGTCGATGATGCCGGTCGCGCTGTCGATCACCATGCCGGTGGGCGGAAAGAGCAGGCCGTAAACGGGTGCGGGATACGCGGCGGCGTGGACCGCCTGCCGGTAGGGGAGACCTTGGATCGCGCGTGTGGGCGGAGCTTCGCCAAAGACCGGCGCGTGCGGGTCCGTGTCGATCACCTTCACAAAAACGCTGCGCGCGGCGTAACCACGTCCGCCGACGGTGAAGCGGGCGCTGCCATCCAAAAAATCTGCGTCCTGATTCGCATAGACCGTGACGCGCTGCGGAGTCGCGAAGTTTTCCGGCGTGAAGACGAGCGCGGCCCCGTGGACCACGCGCGCGGCGCTGCCCGCAGTGCGGCGCACACTGAGCGTGACATCTTGCGCGGGACGTTGCGGCAGGCTCACACGAAGGCTGGCGCTGCGACCTTCCTCGATCGTCAGCGTGTTGCTGGTGAGCACCGGGCCGTCCGCGTTGGTATCGGTGACGTTTACGCTGACCGTTTCCGTCGTGAGTCCCGGCGCGGCGAGGATGAATTCCGCGCTGTCGTCAAAGTCATCGGCATCCGGCGCGGCGGCGAGCGTGATGGGCTGGGGGATGTCCCAGTTCGTGGCATTGAAGGTGAGCGTTTTGCCCGCGACGATCACCACATCTTCATCTCCCGAATTCCGGTGCGTCGTCACGCTCACCGGCGCGATCGGCGCACTGCGCAGCCGCACCGCGAAGGCCGCCTGCCCGCCTTCACGCATGGTCAGGAAATTCGGCGTGACGAGGATGCCCGTCGGCGTCTGATTCCACGCAATGCGCCGGATGCTTCCCGTCGCGATGTCGGCCACGTAGAGCGCGCCATCTGGCCCGACCGCGAGATCGACGGGAGAGCCTTCGCCCGTGCTGAAGATGGAGACATCCGTGGGGCGATTTCTTTCATTCAAGACCGCGCGCATCAGCAGACCGCCGGTGTAGTCGCCAAAGAAAAACGAGCCGGCGTATTCGGCCGGGAAGGCGTTGCTTTCGTAAAAAACGCCGCCCGTGACGCTGCTGCCAAAAGTGAGCACGGCCGCGAGACCGCTCGTCGAGAGCGTGTCCGCGCCGGGATCAAACACGGTGAACGTGGTCTCCGTCGGTGCGGAGCGGATGACGAAGTGGCGATTAAAAGACGCATCGCTCGCGCCGCTGATCCGCACCGCCTGCCCCGCGCGAAACGTGTGCGCTTCGGCGGTAGTGACGACATCCACGCCGCTCGCCCGCGCGATTGTGAGGATTCTCACGGGCGACTGCTCCTCCGCGTTCGCGCCGCTCAAAATCGTCGTTCGATACTGCAATGCGGGATGCGCGAATGGGCGCACGAACGGCGTG
>JANLQB010000586.1:0-4557 GCA_031367565.1 Verrucomicrobiota bacterium | reverse complement strand
TCGCTTCGTATTCGAGCGCGACCCAGCCTTGGTAATTGGCGTCGCGTAGAATTTTTACGACACGCGCGAGATCGGCGGGCTCGTTTTCTTTCGCGCCCGCGCGGCGGATTTCCGACTTCACCTGCACGTTCACCGCATACGGCGCGAGCTGCGCGAAATCGGCGTACGGATCAGCTCCGTGAAAATTTCCGCTGTCGAGATTCGCGCCGATCCAAGGACTTTTCACTGCCTTCAAAATCTCCAGCAAGCCCGCCGGTTCGGCCACGATGCCGCCGTGATTTTCGATCCCTAGGAAAACGCCGCGTGTGCCCGCGTAGTCCGCGCATTCCTCCAGCGCCGCGATGCAATTTTTCACCGCTTCCTCGCGCGGCTGATCCTTTTCCGGCGAGCCGGCAAAGACCCGCACATGCGACGCGCCGAGCACCGCGCAGCGATCGACCCACCGCTTCACGAGCTCGATCTGCTTGTCGCGCTCCGGCCCGGCGGGATGCATGAAGGTATTGCCCACCGAAGTACCGCTGATTTCCACCCCGCGCAGGAACGCATGCCGCCGCACCTGTCGCAGGTAATCGTCCGTCACGTCTGCCGGAAAATAGTAGCTCGTCAGCTCCGCACCGGCGCAGCCTTGCTCGGCGCAGTAGTCGATGAAGCTGAACATATCCAGTTTGCCCGCCGCGTTCACCCTGCCCCGGTTGTCTTTGAACGCGTCGCGGAACGAATACGCCGCGAGGCTGAGCGACAGGCGCGCCAGGCCGTTGCGTTTGAAAGGCTCGATCGCGAAACTCACGCGGCTGGCAAGGAGCGTGAGACTGGAGATTTGCAGGAAGCGGCGGCGGGAGAACGGAATCATGCGCGGAGTATGAGCGATGCGTGGGGAAACGGAAAGCGCGGGATGAAGAGGTAAGAAGAGATTCCGCCCGTGGAGGTCGGAAAACCGTTTCGCGCCGTCAAGGCTTCCCATCCAGCCACGCCTTCAATTCCCCGATCTCGCCTAGGTTCAGTCGCCTCTTTGGCGGCATGTAGCCGAAGTCCACGAGCACCCGGATCGGATGCGAATGAACTTTGAAAAGGCCCCCGCGATCACCCTCCGCCTCATCGCCGATCCCGGCAAGCTGAGCAGAGCGAGAAGCGCGTTAGTAGTCACAAGGCGCGTATTTTTCAAAGTTCAGTTAGTCGTTTCCAGACTCACATAGGCTCCTCGTCCGTGATTGAATAGCGGGCAAAGCTGGGTTCCGGCACCATCGCTAATCTTAAAACCAATGACAGAGTGAAATCTGATCATCGCGTCGAAGTTACGGGTCGGAATCGAGATGATGACGAGCGGCTCAATTATAGAGTGGACTTAGCGGTTCGCTACAGCGCATGGGCGTTCCCGGGTTCATGCGTCGTGCGTATAACGCCAGAGTGCAAAGCCGACAATGCCAAGCGCGAGAACGAAATGAAAAACGGTCGAAAGGATGAATCGCGACGGTGACTCCGAATGATGTCCACCGCGATTTCCAGGTGAAAGGTTGCGCCAAAGATAGCCGCTGCGCAATTGGGCAAAGGCGACCGCCATAAAGACAAAGCTGAAAGAGGCGACGCCGATGAGGGCCGCTAAACGAGGCTGCGAGAACTGGATGCGGTAAGCAACGTAGCAGAGCGCGAACGTAAGGACGAAGCCACCGAAACCAATGATGGTATTGCTCCGGGGGCCGGGTTGAATGGTCATTTTCACGTGAGGTGTGCAACGAGGCCTGCCACGGCATTCAGCCGCAAGGATCGTGGGGGCTGTAGGAGCCTTCGGTGAGAGAGCCACGGGGCCATTGGAAAAGAGCCTGTTGGTGCTGGCCATATAGTTCCCGCTCGGTGATCAATTGGGTGGAGCCGAAGGGGACCCAGGTGCAGTCATGCTAGACATGGTCTTTTAGGACGACGGGGCCGATGGGTGGGGAGGGGATTTTCATGGGTCTGGCGGAAATGGGAGAAAGGCGGGGCGGGCGGCGATCCTCGCGCACAGTTCGCGGGATTCCTTCAACTTTTAAGAGTTTTGTCTAACTCGCTTTTGCGGGTTGCTCTCGAAGAGGCTTTGAGGCTTGCCGTGAGGTAGGCGTGTGGCGAATCGTTTGAAGGGAAAGCGGACTGAACCATTTCTGCCGCCCACTTCACCCCACCCCACTTCATGTCACCGCGCTTCCTTTTCACGATCACACTCGCGTTTGCCGCGTCCGCATTTGCCGATGAGGCTCAGAATTCCGCCACGATCCCGGTGCCGCAGGGCGGGATGGAGAAGCGGCACGCGGAGAAAGTCGCGGCGATCGCGAGCCACAAATACGACCTGCTGCTGATCGGCGATTCGATTACGCACAATTTCGACAATGCGGCGTATCAGGCGGTGTGGTCGCAGTTCTTCGCGCCGCGCAATGCGATCGGGCTCGGCTACAGCGGCGGGCGGACGGAGAACACGCTGTGGAATCTGGCGAACGGGGAACTCGAAGGGCAGTCGCCAAAAGTGGTGACGCTGCTCATCGGGACGAACAACTCGGACGATGCGAACTACAAAGTCGTCCACACGGCGGAGCAGATCGCGGAAGGAACGGCGGCGATCGTGAACCTGCTGCGGGAGAAATGTCCGGCTACGAAGATTCTGCTGCTGCGGATATTTCCGCGCACGAATGGCTACAAAAATGCGGACGGCACGGAGCGCGGGAACGCGGCGAAACGCTTCGCGACGAATCTGCGGGCAGGCGAACTGGTGTCGAAGCTGGCCGACGGGAGGGACGTTTTCTTTCTCGATGTGAACCACGTCTTTCTCCAACTCGACGGCTCGCTCGATCCGAAGCTGATGCCGGACCAGCTGCACCCGTCGCCGGAAGGCGCGCTGGCTTGGGCGCGTGCGATGGAGCCACTGCTCGCGAGCCTTTTCGGCGACGAGCCGCATGATGCTCCGCCGGCGAATACGGCGGTCATTCCGCATGGAAAATTGGAGAACGACTTCTACGACTGGTCGGCGCGGCACGAGGCGGCGCTGAAGGCGAAGGGCGCGCTGAATCCGGAGGTCGTGCTCGTGGGCGATTCCATCACGCATCTGTGGGGCGGCGCGCCTGAAACGCCGGGGCGCAATCCGAATGGAGCGCGGGCGTTTGAGAAAGCTTTCGCCGACAAGCGAGTGCTGAATCTCGGCTTTGGCTGGGATCGCACGCAGAATGTGCTCTGGCGCTTGGATCACGGCGAACTCGACGGGCTGCGGCCCGCGCTCGTCGTGGTGAATATCGGGACGAATAATTTCGCGGGCACAGCTAACGCGCGGGAGAACACGCCCACCGAAATCGCGGAAGGCGTGCGCGAAATTCTGTTGCGCATCCGCGCGAAAACGCCTGCCGCGAAGATCGTGCTAATGGGGATCTTCCCGCGCGGTGAAAAGGCGGACGATCCGATGCGGGCGAAGGTCGCGGCGGTGAACAAGCTGCTCGCGGAACTTGGCAGGGAGAGCGGCATCACTTTCCTCGACCTCGGCGAAAAACTCACGCAGCCCGACGGCATGATCTCGCGCGAAATGATGGGCGACTTTCTGCATCCCGCCGAGCGCGGCTACGAAATCTGGGGCGAGGCGCTGAGTCCTTTCCTGCCGTGAAAGATCGCGGCTAGACCAAGCGAACGCGATTCGCCAACGTCCCGGCGTGCTTCGACACATCATTCCCATCACGCAGGGCATTATCCGCGATCAAACGACGCGGCGGAGCGCGATTTTTTGCGTGATGCTGTCCGCGCTCGTGATGCTCTTCCTCGGCGCGACTTTCCTCGATGGCTGGCTGCGCGAGCATCCCACGCTTTTCATCCTTTACTGGCTCGCCTGCGCGTGGGCGACGATGACGGGACTGCTGCTCGCGCTTTTCGACATGCTCATGATCCGCGGCGCGGCGCGGAAGGAGCAGCGGCGGCTGGCGGAGGAGCATTTGAAGGCGAAGCAATCCACGGATGAAAACGCGCATTGAATTTGAAACGCAGGAGCGCGGTTCGCTCGCGGCTTACGCGCAGAAGACCGGCGATTCCGCGGGTCGCAAGTATCCCGAACCGCCGCATCCGCACCGCACCGCGTACGAACGCGACCGCGCGCGGATCATTCATTCGCGGGCTTTCCGCCGGCTGGAATACAAGACGCAGGTTTTTCTCAACGGCACCGGCGATCACCTGCGGACGCGGCTCACGCACACGATTGAGGTCGCCTCCATCAGCCGCACGATCGCGCGCGCGCTCGGGCTGAATGAAGATCTTACCGAGGCCATCGCGCTCGCGCACGATCTCGGCCACCCGCCTTTCGGCCACAGCGGCGAGGAGACGCTGGATGAATTGATGCGCGGCCACGGCGGGTTCGATCACAATGATCAGAGCGTGCGGATCGTGGAGCTGGTGGAGCAAAAGTATCCGCGTTTTCCCGGCCTGAATCTTTCCTTCGAGGTGCTGGAGGGTTTGAAAAAGCACGCCGCCTTTTACGACCCGCCCGAGCCGACGGACGATCGCTACGCGTGCCCGTCGCTCGAAGCGCAGATCGCGAATCTCGCCGACGAAATCACTTAC
>JANLQB010000301.1:0-14572 GCA_031367565.1 Verrucomicrobiota bacterium | reverse complement strand
TGTCGGGCAGGTTGACGTGGAGGGTCATGGCCGAGCGTTCATGGCGGCGAAATCGCGCAGGAGCAAGACCTCGGCCCGTGACTCAGCAAAGTTGCCGGCTTGCCGGACGGACCGTTTGCCGATGTTTAGCGCTCCCGCCACTGCCGGTCGTGCCGCGCTCCGTGCAAGACGGCGTGGACGTAGAGCGTCTCGTCAATCACTGAGAAAATGACGCGGTCGGGAAATCGTTCGGTCAACGCGCGGCGCATCGTTCTCCGGGCTTCGTCCACGCTGTGCCGGTGATTTCTGCCGGTCAAACGTCAAATTTGTAGCCAAACTCCCGCACGGTTTTGATGTGATGCGGGTTGGTGGGGTCGCGTTCGATTTTGTTACGGAGGGCGTTTACGAAGCGGTCGATGCTGCGCGGGGTGACCATGCAGTCGTAGCCCCAGACGTTGGTCATGATCGTATCGCGGCTGAGCGCGCGGCCGGCGTTGTTCACGAAATAGGCGAGCAGCTCGAACTCCTTTGGTGAGAGCGGGACTTCGTGGCCTTTCACGGTGAGCGAGCGGGAATTGGCATCGAGCAGGCAGTCTCCGAACTCGCGCAAGTCGGGGACGTTTTGGCGGCGACGGCGGAGGAAGGCTTCGGCGCGGGCGAGGAGTTCTTTGATGCTGAAAGGTTTCGTGACGTAGTCGTCCGCGCCGAGTTTGAGGCCGAGCACTTTGTCGGATTCGAGGCCTTTTGCGGTGAGCATGATGATGGGCATGTCCTGCTTTTCTTCGCGGAGGAAACGGCAGATTTCGTAGCCGTTTATTTTTGGCAGCATGAGGTCGAGGATGATGAGGTCGGGCTGCACGCGGAGCGCTTCCTTCAGACCCGCGTCGCCGTCGATCGCGGTCTTCACCGTGTAGCCTTCAAACTCAAAGTTGTCCTTCAGCCCGCGCATCATCACGGGGTCGTCTTCGATGATCAGGATTGTTTCCATGCGAGGGGTTTTTCTTCGGTTTTGGCGATGGGGACGGAGACGGTGAACGTGGTGCCGCGAGCGAGTTGGCCGTTCACATCCACGCGGCCGCCGTGCGCCTCGACGATGTGCTGCACGAGCGCGAGGCCGAGGCCGCAGCCGCCGCGCGAGCGGGAGAGTTTTTGGTCCACCTGGTAAAAGCGGCGGAACACATTTTTGCGTTCGGATTTCGAGAGGCCGATGCCGTTATCCTGAATGCTGATGAAGACGCGGCCCGAGGCATCGCGCGCGCGGAGGTCGATGTGCTTGTCGTCACCGGTGTATTTCACCGCGTTATCGAGAAGGTTCACGAGCACGACGACCATCGCGTCCCGATCGGCGAGGATGTCGGGGAGCGATGCGGGGAGATCGCAGGTGAAGTGGCAGCCGGGCACTTCGAGTTTCGCGCGCATGGCGTGGACGGCTTGCTCGATGATTTCGCGCGCCGAGGTGGGCTGAAGGGTGATCGCGTGTTCGTTTCGCTCCAGGCGGGAGAGCGTGAGGAAATTGTCGATGAGCCGGCTCAGCCGCAGGTTTTCGCTCGCGACCATGTCGAGATATTCCTGGAGCTGCGATTCGCCGCGATAGCGCCCTTCGCGCAGCGTATCCACCAGCATGCGCATGGACGCGAGCGGCGTGCGTAGTTCGTGGGCGACCGTGGCCACGGAAGTCGTCTTCAGCTCGTGCAGCGCGATCTGCCGCCCGACCGTGATCGCCGCCGTGATCGCGATGATCGCCACCGCGCCGATCGCGAGGATCAACGTCCAGATATAACTCCGCATCCGATCCTTCATCCCCGCGTTGAGCGCCGCTGGATTCGCGAGGAAAACTTGAATAGACCAAGGCAGCGCAAGGTTTCTCAGCGAAGCCTGCGCCAGCACCCCACGCTCTCCGCGTTCGCTCCCGGCCACGAACCGCCCGCTCTCATCCGCCACGCTCACCGCCTGATCGCCCTCGACGATTTTCTGATAAAACTCCGCCACATCTTCCGGCGTCACCGCCGCCGCGAGCCCGCCGATCTGCTTCGCCAAAGTCATCTCGCCTTTCGCCAAAGTCTGCTGCCCGGAAATCGCGAGCCGCTCCATCGCCGCCGCGCGATCAATTTCCACGAGATCGCCGACGAAGCGCACCATGAGCACCGTGGGAATCAGCGGCAGCAGCACGAGCAGCAGCAGCAGTGCGCGCAGTTGCTTCGGCTTGATCTCGTGCGGGGTCATCTCGGGATAATGTGAATGGTGATCGGTGAATAGTGAATGGCCTTTCTCGCGATCCGCAGCGGGAGACGCCGCCCGCGCGCCACTCACGGTTCACCGATCATCACTCCCTCACGGAAAACGCCCGCCGCTGCTCCCCTCGGAACAGCGGCGGGCTCATCCGCGTCGCTGCTTTGGTGCCTCTACCGAGCTGGTTCTAGCAACTTCGCGCCGTCGCCCATGTAATCATTCAAAACGAGTGCGTTCTTCGACTTGTCATCGAAACGCGGCAGGTAGCGCTTCGATCCCGTGCCGAGCAGTTTGATCGCCGTGGCGCTGTTGTCCGTGTTCACCACGATCGCCTTCAGGCCCTTCCAAGTGCCGCCGAGTTCCGTCTCTTTGTCCGTGTAAAATCCCGATCCATCCGTGGAATCGACCACCAGCGGCCACATCGAATTCGACGAACTATTCAGCCCCGAGATGTAGGCCCAGTGATTCTCCCCGCGTTCGAGAATGTCGCTCGGGTTTTCGATCTTGTTATCCGCTTTTGGCCCGGCTTTCGACGTGACGATGGTGAAGATGGCCTCGTTTTGAAGGTAAGCGGGAAAGAGGCTTCGGAAGGCGTCGTTCGACGTGTTGATCGGCTCGTTGTAGTCGTTCTTCCCGCTGGGAAACGCGCCATTGTTGTCGTTGGAATAAACGCGCAAGGCCATCCCGATTTGGCGCGCGTCGGAGACGGATTTTGTAATCCGGGCGTTGATCAACGCGACATTCATACTTGGCAACGCGATGCTCGCCAGGATGGCGATGATGCTGATGACGACGAGCAGCTCGATGAGCGTGAACGCCGCCCGGAGGTGGGTCTTTTTCATGAGCACAGCATCCCGCGCCCGTGTTACCGATCCGTTACCGGCGGGTTCGCCTTTTCGTATTTGCGTGAAGACGAGGGAAGACATGCCCATTGACCGCGCGCCCGCACTCGCTACGGTCCCCGCCCGCATGAGTTCTCTGAACAAGAAGTTCCCACGCCTTTTACCCGAGCCGATTCGCAAGGGGATGAAGGTCACCGACCTGATCGACACCAGCTTCAAGGCTTACAATGGTGGCCGGCTCGCGGAAGCGTGCCGCCTTTTCACGAACAAGATGATCGCCGGCAAAGGCGTCGTCGGCATGTCGCTCACCGGCGCGCTCACTCCAGCCGGCCTTGGGCGCGCGGCGATCGTGCCGCTGATGAAGGCGGGCTTTGTCGATTGGATCATTTCGACCGGCGCGAATCTTTACCACGATCTGCATTACGGCCTCGGCATGTCGCTCTACGCGGGCTCGCCGTTTTTGAACGATGTGGATCTCCGCCGCGATGGCATCATCCGCATTTACGACGTGCTGTTCGACTACGACGTGTTGCTCGATACCGATGCCTTCGTGCGGCAGGTCATTCAGGGGCCGGAGTTTCAGAAGACGATGGCTACGGATGAATTCCACTACCTGCTCGGACGCTACGTGCATGCGCGGGAGAAAAAATTGGGGATCAAGGAGACCAGCGTGCTCGCCGCCGCCTATCAATACGGCGTGCCTATTTTCACCAGCTCTCCGGGCGATAGTTCCATCGGCATGAATGTCGCCGCGATGGCGCTGCGCGACTCGAAGCTGTTCATCGACGTGAACCGCGACGTGAACCAAACCGCCGCGATCGTCTATGCCGCGAAATCTGGCGGCGCGACCTCGAGCGTGTTCATCCTCGGCGGCGGCTCGCCGAAGAATTTCATGCTGCAAACCGAGCCGCAGATTCAGGAAGTCATGGGGATCGAGGAGCGCGGCCATGACTACTTTTTGCAATGCACCGACGCGCGCCCCGACACCGGCGGCCTCAGCGGCGCGACGCCCGGCGAAGCCGTGAGCTGGGGAAAAATCGACCCGGACAATTTGCCCGACTGCGTCGTCTGCTACGCCGATTCCACGATCACGCTCCCGCTCATCACCGCCTACGCGCTGAGCAAAGCCAAGCCGCGCAAACTCAAGCGCCTCTACGATCAACGCGACGCCGCCTACGCCGCCCTGCGCGAACAGTATTTGAAACGCGGCACCGTCTCGAAAACCGAGCACCGCACCGACCTCGATAAACCCAAGCGAGGACGCTCGGGCCGGGCCGTCACCGGCACCAAGCGCCCCTAGTTTTTACCAATGGCCAAACGTCCGGATTCCCGCACCCTCCTCTTCGAAAAAATCCGCACGAGCCCGCCGAAGTTCGTCCACGTCACCGGCGTGCCCTACATCGTGGAAGTCGAGCAATCGGAAGATCCGCTCCGCGTTGATCACGTCTGGATCACGCTCGAAGTGCCACCCCTTGGCAGAGTCCGCACATCGATCAATACGATCTCGCGCTTTAACCGCGACGCCGGTTTCGACTCCCGCGTCCGCGTCGCCATCATCCCCGGCACTTGGGAGGAAAAACCCGAGAACGGCCTCTTCGAAGAACTTGGGCAGGACTACGCGATGATCGAAGCCGCGCTGCCAGTCACCTACGAATTTTACGAACACGACCCTCTTGCCGAGCTACTGCTAACCAAGGCCAAATCCGCCGTGCGCGCTGAAGTCTGGGGCGACCTTTACGCCCAAGACCACCTCGGCGTTCACCAAATCCACAGTCGCCGCGCAAGCTGCGCCGTGGCACGCGACATCAAAGGCCGCGACGGCGCGCTCAAGCTCTACTACGCAGACCACACGACGGAGCTGTTCCTGTTCAAGTTCTGCGGGCAGGTGTAGGCGAGGTCGCTGCAAATTTAGTTTCCATCTTTTGTCCCGAGTGCGCGGAGGAGGAAGGCCCACTCATCGGCGTGCTCGTCGATGACTTTCGCGATCGGTTTTCCGGCGCCGTGGCCGGCTTTTGTTGCAATGCGGATGAGCACGGGCGGGCCGTCGGGGGCTTGGGTGGCTTGGAGTTGCGCGGCGAATTTGAAGCTGTGGGCGGGGACCACGCGGTCGTCGTGATCGGCAGTGGTGACCATGGTCGCGGGGTAGCGTGGGCCGGGTTTCAGGCGATGCAGCGGTGAGTAGGCGAGCAGGTATTTGAAATCGTCGGCGTTGTCGCTGCTGCCGTAGTCGCTCGTCCACGCCCAGCCGATCGTGAATTTGTGGAAGCGCAGCATGTCGAGCACACCGACGCCGGGGAGCGCGGCGGCGAAGAGTTCGGGGCGCTGCGTCATGGTCGCGCCGACGAGCAGGCCGCCGTTGCTGTGGCCGCGGATGGCGAGTTTCGCGGGCGACGTGTAGTGGTTCGCGAGGAGCCATTCGGCGGCGGCGATGAAATCGTCGAAGACATTTTGCTTCTTCTCCTTGATGCCGGCGAGATGCCACGCGGTGCCGTATTCGCCGCCGCCGCGCAGATTCGGCACGGCGTAGACGCCGCCCATTTCCATCCAGACGAGCGACGGGATTTCAAAACCGGGCGTGAGCGAAATGTCGAATCCACCGTAGCCGTAGAGCAGCGTCGGGTTCGTGCCGTCGAGCTTCAGCCCGCGTTTGTGCGTGATGAACATCGGCACGCGCGTGCCGTCTTTGCTACGGAAAAAGACCTGCTTGGTTTCATACGCGGCGGGATCGAAGGCGACGTTTGGCTGGCGAAAGACCGTGCTTTTTCCCGTGGTGAGATCGAGCCGGTAAATCGTGGTCGGCACGGTGTAGCCGGTGAAGGAATAGAACGTCTCCGTGTCCGCGCGTTTGCCGCCAAAGCCTGATGCAGAGCCGATTCCCGGCAACTCGATGTCGCGCACGAGATGCGCGCGCGGCGTTTTCCCATCCCACGCAAACACCCGCACACGGCTGTGTGCATCGTGCAGATATTCGCAGATGAACTGGTCGTTCACGAAACTCACGTCCTTCAGCGAATCCTCACTTTGCGGAATGACTTCGCGCCAGTTCGGACGCGCGGGTTGCGCCACCTCGACCGCGATGAGCCGCCCCAGCGGTGCATCGAGATCGGTGCGGAAGTAGCATACGCCCGCGTCACTTCCGATGAATGTGTAGTCGGCATCGAAGTCATCGAGCAGCGGCACGATCGGCGCGTCCGGCTGGCTCAGGTCGCGGAAATACACGCGGTTTTTCGGATCGGTCCCCTCGGTGATCGAGACGATCAGCCAGCGCCCATCCTCGCTCACTTCGCCGTGAAACCCCCACTCCTTGTGATCGCGCCGCTCATAGATCAGCGCATCCTCGCCCTGCGGCGTGCCGATTTTGTGAAAGTAGAGCTTCTGAAATTCGTTCAGCCCCGTCAGCGCCGCGCCCTCCTTCGGCGCATCGAAGCGGCTGTAGTAAAACCCGCTCCCATCCTTCGCCCACGACGCGCCGGAAAATTTCACCCATTCCAGCCGATCCTCGCGATCTTTCCCCGTCGCCACCTCGCGCACGCGCCACTCTTCCCAATCCGACCCCGCCTTCGCGATCCCGTAAGCCATCAGCTTCCCATCATCGCTCACGCGGTAGCCATCGAGCGCCACCGTGCCATCGGTCGAAAGCGAATTCGGATCGAGCAACACGCGCGGCTCCGCCCCCAGCCCATCCGCCACGTAAAGCACGCTCTGATTTTGCAGCCCGCTATTCCGCCGGAAAAAGTAACGTCCACCTTCTTTGTAAGGCACCGTGAACCGCTCATAATTCCAAAGCTCCGTCAGCCGCGCCCGGATTTTTTCCCGCTCCGGAATGCCTTCGAGAAAACTAAACGTCACCTTGTTCTGAGCCTCCACCCAAGCCTTCGTCTCCGGCGAATTATCATCCTCCAGCCAGCGATAAGGATCGGCGATCTGCGTGCCGTGATAAGTCTCCACGGCGTCGCCTTTTTTGGTTTCTGGATATTTCAAAGGTTCGGCGTGGAGCATGGAAATCGTGGCGAGCGCGAGCATGGCGGAGGGAAAGCGGGAAAGCATTCACACTTTATAGAACGTCCCCGCAGCACCGTAAACCCACACTACTCTACCGCGCAGCCGGCATCGGGCGCTGGAGCAATCCTTTCATTTTGCACCTCATCGCGGCCCGCGACTTCCAATTGCGGTGAAGACGCCTGCACCTTCACCAGCGTCTCACCCACCAACATCCGGACGATCCACCCGAAAGGCTGCGACCCGGTCTGCTCCTGACGGCGCTCGATCGTTGGCGCATACCCGGTCTTCGTTGAAGTCGTATTCATCTCCTTCTTCGGCGCGGGCGTGGGCTGCTGAGCCAGCGTAGCCGCGCGGTGTTCGGGTAAAACCGCAGGCGTTCGACCGTCACTTCTCAGCGGCTGGAGAAGCCACTCGAATCATGCGCTTCAAAGTCACGCAATTTATTTCGTATTTTTGCAACGACTAGAAGGCCGGCTGTGCAGGGAGTGACGATCCGTAGGCAACCATTAATTCTATGCGTTTATCCTGTGCCTCAATAATCGTGATCATCTTAGCGGACAGCCTCGCGGCAGCCTCGCCGATCAACCTCGACGAACCGCCCTTGAATGATTTTTCACGAAACCTGCCGGGTTTCGGTCCGGTGCGTCTCGACTTCTCCCCAGCACCTGATGGTCTACATCCATCCGAGCGGTTCTCGCTCGATCCGAAAGAATCAAAATTAAAGGCCGCCAACGTAAGACTCGAATTCCACGGCATCTCGGAAGGTGCCCAAAGGCGCGTGCGGTCCATTTATGGCAATGACTTCGATCTCACCCCCAGTGCGAGCCATCCCCGCGGCACCGGCGCAAGCGAATCCGGAGTGACTCCATTCTCAACATCTTTCAATCTCCCACCCACCGCGCCAGTGCCGGAACCAAGCACGTTCCTCTTTGGATTGGCGGTAATGGGAGCCTGTATGGCGAGACGCACGACGCAGCGATCGTCGTGATTTCCCCGAGTTTGGGCGATCCTGATATCTTCTCTTAAACTCGGATCAATCCGGGTGTCACGTGCGCGTGTGTTGCGCGAAGGAAGATGACTGATAGCATTTCTGCATGTCCACGCTCGGAGTCGATCTTGCAGAAGAAATCCTCGCCCTCAAACGCGAACGGAATGCCGTCATTCTCGCGCACAATTACCAAATCAAGGAAATCCAGGAACTCGCGGATTACGTCGGCGATTCGTTGGGGCTGAGTTATCAAGCGGCGCAGACGGATGCGGATGTGATCGCGTTTTGCGGGGTTCATTTCATGGGGGAAACGGCGAAGATTTTGAATCCGACGAAGACGGTCGTGATTCCGGATATGGACGCGGGCTGTTCGCTCAGCGATTCGTGTCCGCCGGAGAAACTCGATGCGTATTTGCGCGAGCACGCGGCGCGGAATTTTTACGTGATCGCCTACATCAATTGCAGCGCGGGCGTGAAGGCGCTCAGCGATGTCATTTGCACGAGCGGCAATGCGCAGAAGATCGTCGAGGCCGCGCCGAAGGATCGCGAAATCCTTTTTGTGCCGGACCAAAATCTCGGCGCGTGGGTGACGGAGAAGACCGGACGACCGATGGAATTGTGGAAGGGGAATTGTTACGTCCACGTCGAGTTCACGCGGCAGTCGATCGAACGCGCGCGCGCCGAGTGGCCGGATGCGCCCGTGGTCGCGCACCCGGAATGCACGCAGGCTGTGCGGATGCTCGCGGATGAGGTTTGCTCGACGGAAAAGATGATCTCGTATTGCCAAAACTCGCCGTCGAAGGCGTTCGTGATCGTCACCGAATCCGGCATGCTCCACCGGCTGCGGCGCGAAATGCCGGACAAGGTTTTCATCCCCGGCCCGACCGATCACTGCGCATGCGCGGACTGCCGTTACATGAAGATGAATACGCTCGAAAAGCTGTACGACTGCCTCTTAAACCGCGCGCCCGAGATCATCATCCCCGAGGCGATCCGCGCGCGGGCCGAGGTGCCGATCCGGCGGATGTTGGAACTCAGCAAGTGATCTGGCGGGCGCTGCTTTTCCTCGGCGTGCTCTTCGTCGCCGGATGCGAGCGCGCGCCGAAATCCGATCCCGCCGCGGCCACGAAATCGTTTTTCGATCGGCTCTCCGTGAAGCAGCTCGATGCCGCCTTCAGTGAAACCGCGCCCGTGTTTCAGCTTCGCGAGACGAGCCGCGATTTCATCGCGCGCGCTCGCGAGCTCGGGCTCGATGGCTGCGCCGTTTTGAAGACGGAAAACGCAAAGATCGACGGGAGCGCCGCGAGCCAGACCATCGGCGTCCGCACCAGTTTTGACGCGCAAGTTCCCCTCGTCATCACCCTCACTCGCGACCGGAACGTCTGGCGGGTTTTCTCGGTGAAATTGCCGATGAATATCGAAACGGGCATTTCGGAAAACCTCTTCACGCGCATCGGCCGAGGCCCCGAGATCACGAGTGCGCAGGACAGTCCGATGCCCGCTGCACCTGTCGCCGCCGCGATGGCGAAGGAGACGATGCTCCGTTTTCACGACGCCATTCAGCAGAAGTCGTTTGAAGATTTCTACGATGGTGTCGCGCGCGCGTGGCAGCGTGAACTCACGCTCGGAATGCTGGCGCGCACCTTTCAGGGGTTCGTCGCGCAGCGCACGAATCTGATCGCGATCAAGGATCTCGATGCTGCGCTGAAATCCCCCCCGCACATCGACTCCGACGGCCTGCTGACCGTCGCCGGCAGCTACCCTACGCGTCCGCATCGGATTGATTTCGAGATCAAATATTTCTACGAGCTACCAAACTGGCGTCCCTTCGGCGTGAGCGTGCGCATCATCGAGTGAGGCCCAATTCCGAAAGGGATTTTTTGGTTTTGTTTAATCGGTGGTCGCTAATGCATCGGCGGTGCGCAGGTTTTAAAGGGCTCTGACTCCACTTATTCTCATGCGCCTGCTCCCGTTTTTTGCCCTCACTGCCACGATCCTCGCCGCTGATACGCCGCAGGATTTTCGTTTCAAAGTGGAGACGCTGGCTGAGGGAATGCCGCAGCCGATGGAACTCGAGATCGCGCCGGATGGGCGCATCTTTTTCAACGAGTATGCGGGGAAGCTGAAGGTGTATCACCCGGACACGAAGCAGATTGTGGAAGCGGGGGAGATCAAGGTGACGATGGAGCAGGAGAATGGGTTTCTGGGGTTTGCGCTTGATCCGAAGTTTGCGGAGAACGGCTGGATCTATTGCTTATGGTCGCCGAAGGAATTCCCGGGACAGCGGCTGACTCGCTTCACGATGAAGGGTGACACGCTCGATCTGGCGAGTGGGAAGCTGCTGCTTGAATTTGAGGAACAGCGGAAAGAGTGCTGTCATCACGGTGCGTCGGTGGAGTTTGGACCCGATGGGTGTCTGTATTTTTCCGTGGGGGACAACACGCATCCGCACGCGGATTCGAACGGGTATGCGCCGATCGACGAGCGCGAGGGTCGCTCGCCGTGGGATGCGCAGAAGTCGGCGAGCAATACGAATAGCCTGAACGGCAAGGTGAACCGCATTCGTCCGAAGCCGGATGGCACTTACGAAATCCCCGAGGGAAATCTTTTCCCGCCGGGTACGCCGAAAACGAGGCCGGAGATTTTCGCGATGGGCTGTCGGAATCCATGGCGCATGTCGATCGATCAGAAGACGGGGTTTGTTTATTGGGGGGAGGTCGGGCCGGATGCGGGCGACGATGGACCGCGCGGGTCGCGCGGATACGATGAGATCAATCAGGCGAAAAAAGCGGGTAATTTTGGCTGGCCGTATTTCGTCGGAAACAACTTTGCCTATACCGACTACGACTACACGGCGAAGACGCTGGGCAAAGCGTTCGATCCGCTGCACCCGATCAACGAAAGTCCGAACAATACCGGCGTGCGCGAACTGCCGCCGGCGACGCCAGCGATGATCTACTGGCCGTATCGCCAGCCGCGCGAGTTCACCGAGATGGGCGAAGGCGGGCGCACGGCGTGCGCGGGGCCGGTCTATTACGCGAAGGCAGATGTCGATAAGACGGACGGGTTTCCGCAGCAACTGAATCGTTGCCTGCTATTCTGGGATTGGGAGCGGCCCGCGCTGAAATGGGCGCGGCTTGATGCGGACTCGAATCTCGTCGGGATCGAACCTTTCACGAGTGCCGTCGTGCTCGGCAACAAGCCCGAGCAGATTGAAAAACTGAAACCCGCCATCGTCGCCGGAGCGACGCTACTGAAGCGGCCTGTCGATGCGACCTTTGCAAAAGACGGCACGCTTTATCTCCTCGACTACGGCGAGACTTGGGGCGCGAACAAGGACTCAAAGCTTGTGAAGATCAGCTACGTGCGCGGCAACTTACCGCCCGTCGCCGTCGCCTCCGCGAAGAACACGGCGGGCCGCGAGCCGCTGACCGTGAGCCTTTCCAGCGCGGGCTCAAAAGATCACGAAGGCGACGCGCTGAAATACGAGTGGCGTTTGCAGCCCGGCGGCCCGGTCGTTTCTACCGAAGCGAATCCGCAAGTCACCATCCAGGAACCCGGCAACTATATCGCGGAGCTGCGCGTGCTCGATTCGCAAGGCGCGAGCAGCACGGCCAGCCTCCCGCTCATCGTCGGAAACACCGCGCCGGAAGTGAAGTTCGCGAGCCCGCTGGACGGCGATTTTTTCACTCCCGGCCAGCCCGTGAAATACACCGTCGCCGTGACCGACGTGGAAGACGGCGCCTCGTCCGCGAAACCCGATGAATTCGGCGTTCGCACGCTCGTCAGCAGCGCCTTCGTCCGCGCCGATGGCAAAGAAGCCGCGAGCGATCCCGGCTTCGCGATGATGAAAGCGAGCGACTGCTTTAACTGCCACGCGATCGAACAAAAAGTCGTCGGCCCACCGCTTGTCGAGATCGCGGCAAAATACCGCGGCCAGCCCGGCGCGCTCGATGCGAGCGCGAAGCGCGTGCGCGAAGGCAGCACAAAGATTTGGGGTGAAATCCCGATGCTTCCCCATCCGCAACACACGACGGACGAAGTGACGATCATGCTGCGTTGGGTCTTCGCGCTGGAGAAAGGCAAAGGCGGCCCGACGCTTCTCCGCGGGCTCGCGGGCGAAGTCATCGCGCCGAAAGAAGACAAGGCCGGTACATTTTTCCTCGAAGCCACTTACACCGACGCGGGCCGCGCGCCCGCCGGTTCGCTCAGCGGAAAAGCCAGTGCTAGCCTGCGTTCGCGTCGCCTCGAAGCCGAGGCGGGCGAGATCAAAGGCGCACGCATCTTGGGCGACTGCGTCGGTGCGATCGACCACGGGCACTCCGTGAAATTTGCGAATGTGAATCTCGCGGAGGTCGGCGGGATCACCGCCCGCGCGAGTTCGGGAAATGTCGGTGGAAAGATTGAATTTCACATGGGCTC
Source organism: Verrucomicrobiota bacterium (assembly GCA_031367565.1). GTDB lineage: Bacteria > Verrucomicrobiota > Verrucomicrobiia > Chthoniobacterales > Chthoniobacteraceae > JANLQB01. The sequence continues at coordinate 2,110 of JANLQB010000301.1, read as the reverse complement.
ACCGGCAGGCGAATTGCTCGGCACCATCGTCGTGCCGAACACCGGTGGCTGGGACAAATGGATCGAACAAAAGACCCCGCTCTCCTCGCCAGCGCGCGCGGACGTTTACGCCGTCTTCGTCAATCCCGGCAAGGGCGGCCTGATGAATCTGGATTGGGTTCAGTTCAACGCAAAGTAAGGCCCCGACATCTCGCCAGCCAGGCGTCCGCGTTTTCCCTTGAGCGCCCGTCGTGGTTCGATTACCGCCTCGCGTCCTGATTTTATGAGCCACGACGAAGAGCCAAATCCGAAGCTGAGCCTTGCTCCTTGGTGGGTGATGGCCGTCGTCGTCGGGTATCTAGTTTTCAACATCTGGGGCTCACGCTTCGTGCAGAGCCTGCTTCACCGATGATGGCTCATCTCGTGGCGCACGCATGGGCGCTCGCGGCGCTGGTGTTCATGGTCATCGCGGTCTGGGGACTCGGCGGATGTTTTCAAAAATGGCTGTCCACCGGCACGGACTTCCTCGATTCCGAACGTGCCGCGATGCGCTTTCTTGGCGGCTCGGCCTTGCTCGGGCTGATTGTTTTCCTCGTCGGTCAGGTCTATTTTTCTATCGGGGTCTGTGTCGCGATTCTACTCGGCGCGACCCTTCTGAACCTGCGGTTTCCATGGCCCGGTCGGTGGAAGATTACTCCTTCGTTTGGCCTGATCTTCGTCGGAGTCGTCGTCGTCCTGTGTGTGCTCAGCGGCCTTGCTCGTCCGGTCGGTGACACCGATGCCGACGAGATCACCTATCACTTGCTCGGCCCGCCGATCTGGCTTCGCGAGCACCGCATCGGGGTCGTGCCGGAGGAGGCCTTGACCGCGTTCCCGGCGACGATGGAAATGCTATACGCGGTCGCCAAAGTCATTTCCAACGATCACGCGCCGGGCGCATTCGGCGCGCTGTTTCTCGGGGTGCTCGCGTTGCAGGTGCGTGGAATCGCTCGAAGACTAGGTAGTGGTAGATGCGGAGGCGATCTTGCCGCAGCCCTGATCGCCGGGATGCCAGCGGTGACTTCGACCGCGGAGAATTGCTTCGTGGACCTGCCTTACGCGGCCTTTACCCTTGCTGCCGCGCGCCTGGCCTTCGATGCCTCGCAGCCGTGGCGGGTCATGCTGGCGGGTGCGTTTGCGGGATTCGCGTGCGGGACGAAATACTTTGGCTTGCCGGCCACGTTGCTGATCGCCTTCCTCATCGTCGTTTTCCAATCAGGCCGTGTGCTGCCGCGCGTGAAGAACGGGGCGCTGTTCCTCATCGCATCGGGCATCGCGGGCGGTGCGTGGTACCTGCGGAATTGGATCGTGCTGGGCAACCCGATCTACCCGCCGCCTCCGCTACTCTGGCACTGGTTTCCCACGCCGACTTTCTCGCTGGAATCATCCATCGAATTCAAAGCCTACATCACCAAACGCGGGGCCGGGCTCGGCAAGACGCTCACCGATTTGGCGCTGCTGCCGGTTCGGCTGACCTACTGGACCGCATGGTTTCACGGTGGCGGCGGCATGGGGCTCGCGCCGCTGGCATTCGGTCCGATCGGGTTAGCCTTGGTGTGGAAGAAACGCGCCGGTCTGGCCTGGGCGGCATTGGGGGCGTTGCTGACGATCTTCTGGTTTTACTCCGATCAGGAATTTCGATTCCTCGATCCAGCCGTCGCGATTTTCGCGGCGTTCGCCGGCTTGGGCGCAGAGGCGCTTTTGCGTCAAAAAGAAAAGCTATGCCGCTGGCCCGCTTTTGCTGCGATCGGCATCTCCCTCGCTCTCGGCGGCCTGCACGCCTGGAAAAGTCGCGCCGGACGTTTGCGCGCAGTTTTTTCCCCAGCGCACGCCGTGGCGCGCTATCGCGAAGGCTTCCCGTATCGCGAGGCGTTTGAGTATCTCAATACACGCCCCGAAGTAAAAAAAGTCTTCGTCTGCCATCCCTACGCGCCGGTCTATTACCTCAAGATGCCCTACACCGTGGCGCTCGGTCGATTCGGCGAACGACCGCACGCCGACATCCGATCGGTCGCCGATGCATCTTTGAAGATCCGGGATCTCGGGGTGACCCATGTGCTCGATGTGAACTACTTTCAGACCGGCTTCAAAT
>JANLQB010000583.1:0-3619 GCA_031367565.1 Verrucomicrobiota bacterium | reverse complement strand
GCCCGAGGCGGAATAGGTTCCCGTGGCATTTACACCATAGACAGTCAGGTGGCTGGCGACCTTGCTGCTGGCCGCATTGGCATTCACGTCTCCGTTGCCGAAGTCGATGTTTCCGCCCACGTAGATCGTGGCATAGACATTCGGAGGAATGACGATGTCGGCAACGTTGCCATTGCCACTGTCGAGGTTCCCGTTGACTAGGATTTCGACGTATCCGGTGGTGCCTGCTGCGGGGGCAGTGACGGCGAAGGCGCCGAGATTTCCGCGGATGATGTAGCGCGTCGAGGTGGCAGGACTGTTGCCCGTGACGAAGTTGGTGTTCCCCGGCGGGTTGCCGGAGACGACACCCCAGACCGGTGCGGTGACGGGTGGGATTTCTTCATCGAAGTCGTCACGGATGCGGGTCTGATCCATGCCGCTGCTGCCCGAGACGTTTTCATGTGCGGCGGTGCCGGGATCGTCGCCGCCGACCGTCAGGACATCGCCGGCAACGGAGGCGCTGTTGCCACTGATCAAAGAGCCGTATGTCGTCCCTGTAGGCAGAGGTTTCAGGGTGGCGATGGTCCCGTTGGCCAGTCTTTCCGCCGCGCTCGACGGATAGACGCCGCCAGCGATGGTGCCGGGATCGGAGTGCGCGGTATCGGTCGAGTCGAAGCTGTCCACGCCCCAGTTGGCACTGTTGCCCAGTGCCATATCCTGGGCCGTGGTGATGGCGCGCGAAAATCGGAATTTGGGACGGGCGATTAGTTCGACGGTGCGGGTGACGTGCGGATCGTCGAACGACCCGTTTTTGGCAGTGAGTTTCATGCGGCGGAGTTCGGAGTCGCGTGAATCCACGCTGACATATTTCCCCGGCAGATCCGCGCGGGCGGTGCTGCGAATGCGAAACCAGGGCGTGTAAGGCGGGGCGCTGTCCCGTGTATAGACATCCACGGCAAGGCGCGTGACCGCGACGTTGTTGCTCCCACCCAGCGCGGGAAGATAGCCGGCATCCCGGGTGCGCTCGCCATTGCTGGCATAGGAGGCGTTGCTGTAAGACCACTGATTGGCCGTCCAGTCATAGGCATCGGGGTTTCTCGTTGAGGCTGCGAGTTGATTGAGCAGGAGCAGCCCATAGTCAACCCCGGCTTCGGCACCGTGGAGCGATTCCTGCCAACTGGCACCCTGATAGATGCTGCGATACTTGGGAGTGAGCGCGGAGTAGAAAGCGCCGATGACTAGTGAAAAAATGGCAATGGTCATGATCGTCACGATCAAGGCACTACCAAGGGATGATGCGTGGGGTCGTTGCATACAGGTTAGTCGCGCCGCGGGTTGCGGAGGGTGACCTCGACATATTGTTCGGTGCCGGCGGTCGATGTATTCGTTCTCCGAAAGCGAGGGGTGAAGCTGGATTGAATGCGATAGCGCAGGCCGGGGGTCGAGCCGACGCTATAGCCACTGACGAGCAGGATCGTCGAGGAGGTTGTATCGGCGATCTTCTCCGCGATATCCTTCTTGGGAAAGTTCGGAGTGTTCGAGGTAACTGGGTATTCCGTCCGGAAGAAGCAGACGGTGTTATCCGACGCCGAACGGGTGCCGCGAAAATAGCGGACCTGGATTTCCCCGTTGCCCGAGGCGGCCGGTGTGAAGCGCGTGGCGGGCTTCGAGTTCACGGTGGTCACGGCTTCGGCCCACGGGACACAGCCATTGAGCAGCGCGACGCCGTTCGAGTTATAGACTGCCAGCGTATTGAGACTGCTGCGGGGATAGCGGCTGCTTTTGAAGGTGGAGGCGCGCGCATTGTCCGGCGTGTTCGATCCGTAGTAGTCCGGGATATTGATCGCTAGGATGCTAGTTTCGTTGACCGAGAAGGATGAAAGGTTTTTTGCGGTGGCATAGGTTCCGGAGGCGATCGTTCCGACGCGCAGAGCCCGGCGCAAATCCTGCGCCACGTAGTCCACCAAGCGGTTCTCATTGTTGACCCCCGTGACATAGTGGCTGGTCGCGGCGATGCTCTTCTGCACGGCGAACGCAGCGGACGCCAGCAAGGCAACCAGTAAAAGCCCGGCACCGGACGCCACCATCGTTTCAACCAGGGTGAAGGCTGAACGGGTGGAGGCGCGGGACGCGATTCTATGGGCGACCATCAAAGTCCTCCCTTTGTTATCAGGGTTGCGATCTGGCGGCGGCGGGCTTTGTTCCCAACACCGACCCAACTGACTTCAATCGTAGCCTTGACGCATTTCTGGGCGGAGAGCGACGAACCGCTGGAGAAAATGATCCCGGTAGGTCCACGTGCCACGAAGATCGCGGTGCCTCCTGCGGGGTAACTGGCAATCGTCACGGCTTCCGTCGCGCCGGGAAAGTTGGTCGCGGACGAGGTCGCATTGGTCATGATGGTGCTGAGACCGGACGGCGTGGTGACGCTGCTCCAGAGGGGTGCCGAGCGCAGGGCCTCGATCCGTTCCTGCAGGAGTTGGCTGGCGAGGGCCGTCTCCTTGCCGCTCTTCACGATGCGCACGGCTTGGCCCGATGAGGCGTAGAAGGCCGTCAGCGCGAGCACGCTGAGCATCATCGCGACCAAGACCTCGACGAGCGTGAACGCAGCGCTAAGCCGCGAACACGGCTGAGTGAACTCCGCACTTTTTTCGCTTTGTATGAGAAACATCGCGAACTAGGGAAGCAGTTCCCGTTCACCGCATTGGACAATCTTCGCCGCAGTGGGATGAGGATGATGGTGGGGCTATGGTCATCCTCAGATTGCTCCGCGACCGGAGATAAGTTCCTGAACTTCAGGGTGTTCGCAGCGGTTCTGACTTCGGAATGCCTGCCCGATCACTGCGCCACGACGGATTACCGTATCCGGCTTCAAGAATGAATTTACGATTTACCCGGCCCCACCTGGGTCGGTTGCCGCATGCTTATCTGTCTGCGGCGAAAGTGCGCTACGCAACCGCCGCTGCCTTGCGACGTCTCGCCGCACCGCACGCACCTAAGAGCGCCAAACCAAAACCGACAGTCGATGGCTCCGGAATTGGGGGCGGCGGCGGCGTGCCCTGCGTTGCATTCACAAAAGTGGACAACCCCGTGTTGTAAATGAACGTGACACCCGTAACCGTCGTCTTGGCAGCAATGCCTGCGCTCGCCAACGTGAATGTCGCCGACTTTGCGGTAAAGGGATTGTGCCCCGCATTGGACTTGATCGAACCATTCGCGAGAGCGTAATTGCCAGCCACGCTGGCCGTTTCCCCATCCGCCGCGCCCACGATTCCGAACTCCGCGTTGGGGTTAAAGTCGAGTTGATACACTCCGCCTGAAAAGGTGCTTTCCCACGTGTTCAGGATGCTCTGGGACGCGCCGTCCGCATAGCTCCCATCCGCCGCGATTGTTCGCGGGATCGCGGTGGCGCTGGTCATGGTGGCCGCAGAACCCGGAGTGGGTGCCAAAGTGAACCGGATGCCCGTCAACAGTTGACCCGCGTCCGCAGTATGAGCCGTCGTGTTTTGAAGCGTGATCAGCACTTGTCCAGCCGATGTCGTAAAATCCGCCTTTGCCGCGACCGCAACCCCCGACGAAGTTCCCGACCCCGTAAATTGTATAAACGTTGCGCGCGCCTCGGTCTGCAGGCACGCCACTC
>JANLQB010000262.1:0-5533 GCA_031367565.1 Verrucomicrobiota bacterium | reverse complement strand
AGGGATGTTCTTCAGCATCTCCGAGTTCGTCGGAAATTTTTTCATGAAGAAAATCAGGCGCTCAATGGCTTCGATGGGTTTGTAGCCGCTGAGGCCGCGGCGGATGACTCCGATTTTGTGGAGGTCGTCGGCGGGGATGAGTAACTCTTCGCGGCGGGTGCCGGAGAGGAAGATATCGACGGCGGGGTAGATGCGCTGGTCGCTGATTTTGCGGTCGAGGACGAGCTCCATGTTGCCGGTGCCTTTGAATTCCTGGAAAATGAGGTCGTCCATGCGGCTGCCGGTTTCGATGAGGGCGGTGGCGACGATGGTGAGGGAGCCGGCTTCTTCGGTGTTGCGCGCGGCGGCGAAGAGGCGGCGCGGGATTTCGAGAGCGCGGGAATCGACGCCGCCGGACATGGTGCGACCGCCGCCGGACATGGCGTTGTTAAAGGCGCGGCCGACGCGGGTGATGGAATCGAGGAGGATGAAGACGTCCTGGCCGGCTTCGACGAGACGCTTGGCGCGCTCGATGGCGAGCTGGGCGATGCGCGTGTGACTTTTGATGTCCATGTCGTTCGAGCTGGCCATGATTTCGGCGGTCGGGACGGTGCGCTTGATGTCGGTGACTTCCTCGGGGCGCTCATCGACGAGGAGGATGATGAGTTTGGTCTCGGGATGATTTTTGACGATGGAATCGGCGATGTGCTGGAGGAGCGTGGTTTTGCCGGTGCGTGGGGGGGCGACGATGATGCCGCGCTGGCCTTTTCCGATCGGCGCGAAGAGGTCGATGATGCGCGTGGTGTGGCGGTCGGGGACGGTCTCGAGCGTGAATTTTTCGAGCGGGCTGACGACGGTAAGTTCGTCGAACGCGGGCTGTTCGCGGGAAAGCTCGGGGTCCTGACCGTTGACTTCGAGGAGCTTGTAGAGTTGTGGGCCGCGGTTGCCGCGCCGGATGTGGCCTTTGATCCACTGGCCGTCGCGGAGGTTGAAATTACGGGCGATTTCGGGGGTGACGAAGATGTCGCTGGGGTTCTGCGTGTAGCCCTTTTTTGGGTCGCGGAGGAAGCCGAAGCCTTTGCCGGAAATCTCGACGATGCCTTCGCCAATGCCGAGTTCGTCTTCGGGGGAAGGGGCGGTGGTGAGGGTTTCCTGCGGGGCGTCGTTGAAGGTGGGTTCTTGCTGGCGGCGATCGTCATTCCGGCGGTCGTCGTGGCGACCTCCGCGGCGGTCGTTGCGCTGGCCACGGCGATCATTGCGATCGTGGCGTCCGCCTTGGCGATGGTCGGGTCGGTCCTGACGCGGTTGCTGGTGCTCTTGGCGCTCCTGCGGTTGGGCGGGGGTAAGATGGGTGGCGGCAGCGGCAGCGATGATGGGCATGCTGGCGGCGATTTCGGCGGTGACGGCGATGGGCGCAGGCTGGCCGCTTTCTTCGAGCTGTTTCGCGACGTGGCGCGGGATGTAGACGGGATACTGCCGGGGCGCGACGGGCGCTGAAGCAGGTGTTTCCGGCGCAGCCGAGATGACTGGTGCGGGCGAGGGTGCCGGGGTCGGCGCGGCGGCGGGGGCAGCGGGCTGCGGTGCGCGTTTGGTTCCCGAAGGGGCAGCAATCTCGACAGCCGGCGAAGGCGCCGGAGCGGCGGGCTCTTCCAATGATTTTGCCTTGGTCGTTTTGGTAATTTTCGTCGTCTTGCGAGCGGCAGGAGCAGCTTTAGCGACCTTGGGTGATACGGCTTTTGCGGGCTTCGCTGCTTCTTTCTCGACGGCTTTTGGTGGGTCGGATTCAGGAGCTTCGACCGTCACTTTCGCGGCAGTAGCTTTTGCGGGAGCGGCTTTTGTAGTCGCGGCTTTTGCGGGGGTGGCTTTCGGTTTCACCGTGCGTCGCTTCGGAGTCTTGGCGGAGGTGCCAGCCTCTTCGACGATCAAAGGGAGTTCTTGCTCATTCATAAAATTAGATTTGTAGGCGGACCGGTTTGCCGGCCGGTGGCGAAAATTTGGAAATGTGGGATGGGGCGATCAGACGAGGCTTCGCGCGGTGTGGGCGCGGCGGTCGCTGGAGATTGCGCGAGCTGTGCCGAGACCGCCGTCGTCGCGAGACGATTCGATCTTTCGCAAGTCGCGTGCCGCAGAGTGCCGCGCCGCGATTTCTGATGAAAAGCGGCGCGCAAATGCGCTGGCGCGGGGATGACCGCCGGGGTTTGAACCTGCGGCGATTTTCTCTGCTGACTGGCCTGAAGTGTCTCCGCGTTGTGAGACGGGGAGGCTCTTGAGACATTTAGATGTGAACCACTGATGGTGACCCGCCATGAAGTCGGGAATGGAATTTGGGATACGAACCAGAACGCGCGGACTCCAGCTAGGTGAGGGAGATTCGTCCGACAGGACTCAACAACCGTTGACGCGAACTGCGTGGTGGAAAGGTGTGGGATGTGGAGGGAAGCGTCAACAGCAATTTCGTGACAATGCGGTCAGGGCGAAAATGAGCCGGATTCTGGCAAGAGTAGAAATCCGAAATCCGAATGAATGGAAATCGGGGAAACGGATGGCGGGCGCTTCCTCTGTTTTCCAAAGTTTCACAAAAATTTCCGCGTTTGTTTCGGATTTCGACATTCGGATTTCGGATTTCCTTTACCGTTCAGGTGCTTGACCAATCGAAAATCCGGCGCATAGCATCGCCCCTCTCGCATAAAGCCTCATTACATTGGACTTAAAAGACATCAAAGAACTCATCGCTCTGATGAGGAAGAATGATCTCTCCGTTTTCAAAATGGAGAAAGAAGGCTTCAAAATCACCCTGAAGAAGGGGACCGACTTCCAGCCTGTTATCACCACTGCCGCCCCGGTCGCCCTCGCGGCACCCGTCGCGGCGGCATCTGTTTCGGCACCGGCGGCTTCGCCGGCTCCGAAAGAAACCAGCAACTTCATCGAGATCACCTCGCCCATGGTCGGCACGTTTTACTCCGCCCCGTCGCCGGACTCGCCGGCCTACGTCACCGTTGGTCAGGACATTTCGGAAGACACCGTCGTCTGTCTCATCGAGGCGATGAAAGTAATGAACGAAATCAACGCCGAGGTCCGCGGGGTCGTGGTCGAGATCGTAGCGGAAAATGGCAAGCCGGTGCAGTTTGGGCAGGTGCTTTACCGACTGAAGCCGCAGGCGTGAGCGCGTCTTCTCTAGCGCACGATGTTTAAGAAAGTCCTGATCGCCAATCGCGGCGAAATCGCCCTGCGCGTCATCCGCGCGTGTAAGGAACTCGGAATTAAGACGCTCGCCGTTTACTCCGAGGCCGACGTGGATTCGCTCCACGTCCAGCTCGCCGATGAGGCGATCTGCATCGGGCCTCCGCCGAGCTCGCAGTCGTATCTCAAGATCGACCGCATCATTTCCGCCGCCGAGATCGGCGACGTGGATGCGATCCATCCTGGCTACGGATTCCTCGCCGAAAACGCGCATTTCGCGGACGTGTGTGCGAGCTGTAATATCAAATTCATCGGGCCGCCCGCCTCCGCCATTCGCTCGATGGGCGACAAAAACATCGCTCGCGCCACCGCCCGGAAGGCTGGCGTCCCCGTCACGCCTGGCTCCGATGGACTCGTCGAGACCGAGCAGGAAGCACTGAAGGTCGCGAAGAAAATCGGCTATCCCGTGATGATCAAAGCCGTCGCTGGCGGCGGCGGAAAAGGGATGCGCCCGGCGCACAACGATGTGTCGCTCGTGCAAGGTTTTCACGGCGCGCGCATGGAGGCCGAGAAGGCCTTCGGCAACGCCGGGGTCTATATGGAGAAACTCATCGAGAATCCGCACCATATCGAGTTCCAGATCATGGCCGACTCGCACGGCTCCGTGGTCCACATCGGCGAGCGCGATTGCTCCATGCAGCGGCGGAATCAGAAGATCATTGAGGAATGCCCCTCGCCGCTCATGACGGAAAAGCTGCGCACCAAAATGGGCGATGCCTCCGTGAAGCTCGCGAGATCCGTCGGCTACATCGGCGCGGGCACCATCGAGTATCTCGTGGATGACAGCGGGAATTATTACTTCATGGAGATGAACACGCGCATCCAGGTGGAGCACTGCATCACCGAAGAGGCGTACGGCATCGACCTCGTGAAAGAGCAGATCAAAGTCGCCGCCGGGCAAAAGCTCTCCGACTACGTCCGCAAGGCCACGCTGAAATATCACGCCATCGAATGCCGCGTGAACGCCGAGGACCCGTTCAACAATTTCCAGCCCAGCCCAGGCCGCATCGAACTCTACTATGCTCCCGGCGGTCGCGGCGTCCGCATTGATTCGCACGCTTACACCGGCTACACCGTCCCGCCGTATTACGACTCAATGATCGCGAAAGTGATCGCGATGGGCACCTCGCGGCAAAACGCGATCGACCGCATGCGCCGCGCGCTCGGCGAATACATCATCCGCGGAATTAAAACGACGATCCCTTTCCAGGAAGCCATCATGCGGGATCCGGATTTCATTCGCGGGAAATACGACACGAGTTTCGTCGGAAAGATCATCGAGAGCGGCGTCGCAAAGCTGCGGCAGTAGGCGGCGCGGAGCGGCATCAGGGCAGGCTCGGCGGGAGCCTCGCCCTTCCCATCGCCTCGTGGACAATTCACCCGCGCGCCCCTACTCTTCCCGCTTTCGCATGTTCAGCTCACTCGGACGCCTCGTCCTGTCCTTTATCCAATACCTCGGTGAACTGGCGCTCCTCGTCGCGGAAACTGCGCAATCCATTTTCGTCGCGCCGATCCGCTGGCGGCTGCTCTTGCGGCAAATCGTCGAGATTGGTTTTCGCTCGCAGCTCGTCGTCGCGGTCACGGGCGGTTTCACGGGCGCGGTGATGGCGGCGCAAACTTACTTCCAGTTTTCGCGACTCGGCATGGCGTCTTCAGTCGGCGCGGTCGTGTCCGTCTCGATGTTTCGCGAACTCGGCCCCGTGCTCACCGGGCTCATGGTCGCCGGTCGGGTCGGTGCGGCCATCGCGGCGGAAATCGGCACGATGAAAGTCACCGAACAGATCGACGCCCTGCGCGCGCTCGGCGTGTATCCCATCGACTACCTCGTCGTCCCGCGCACGCTCGCGATGATGATCTCCATGCCACTGCTCGTCGGCGAAAGCGTGGGCCTCGCGCTGCTCGCGAGCAACTTCGTCGGCACCAAAGTCCTCGGCGTTCCGCCCGCCTTTTACCAATACCAAACCGTGCTCTACACCCACGCCTCGGACATCGTGATGGCGCTTAGCAAAGGCTTCATTTTCGCCATCATCATCGTCTTCGTCGCGTGCCATCAGGGCTTGAACACCAAGAACGGCGCGGTGGGCGTGGGCCGCGCGCCGACGGAGGCCGTAGTCATTTCCTCGCTCTCGATTCTCATTTGTAATTTCTTCCTCAGCTTCGCGCTGAACATGATTTTCCCCGGAGGCGTGTAGCAAATGATCGAAGTGCGCGACCTCCACAAAACCCTCGGCACGCAGGAAGTGCTCTGCGGCGTCGATCTGAAAATCGCGACCGGCGAGACGTGCGTCATCCTCGGGCGCTCCGGCGGGGGAAA
>JANLQB010000202.1:0-1872 GCA_031367565.1 Verrucomicrobiota bacterium | reverse complement strand
GCCGAAGCGAACGCGCTGATCGAGAGCTTGCAAATCTTTGTCGATTCCAACGAATCCGGCGCTTTCGAACCCGGTGCGGACGCGCTCATCGCCACCGTGGATGATCTTCAACTTGTGGCCGGTCGCCTCACCACCACGCTTACTCCCGGAAACGCCGCCGACACCCAGATCACTCCGGCATCGACTCGCAATTTTTTCGTCGTTCCGCAAATGACGGCTGAAGCGTCAGCGTTGAGCGTGAATGCATTTCGCGTCACTCACGTCAGCCGCGGCGCGGGCAGCACCGTCTCGAAAGATGCCGCCCTGGCAACCGTCCTGACGCTGGAATACGCGGCCAACCCAGACGCCCCCTCCGCTTTCGTGACTGCCGCGCCAAGCATCGTCCAAGCGTGGCGGCAGCAGTATTTCAGCACAATTTCCAACAGTGGTCAGTCTGCGGACACGGCGAATCCCGACGGCGACGCTTTCGTGAATCTCGCCGAGTTCGCGTTTGGGATGAATCCGAACTCAAACTCCGCGGGCACCGTCACTGTGAATTCAGGAACGATCACCCCCGGAGCACCGACTACGGTCGTCACCAACACGCCGACTGCCGTGGACTTTCGCGCGCTTTTTGGACGTCGAAAAGATTACGCAGCGGCGGGCTTGAGCTTCAGCGTGGAATTCAGCGCCGATCTCGCATCGTGGACACCGAGCACTGTCACCCCGACCGTCATCGCCGACAATGGCACTCTGGAAGCCGTCACCGTCCCCTACCCACTCTTCATCAACGGGAAAAAGGCGCGCTTCTTTCGCGTCGCAGTCACCGGTCCATGATTACCCATTATCGAGCGGAGTTCTGCCGGAAAGCTGCCGTCGGAATCGCTGCCGCGTTTTCGCTCCAGTTTGCCGCACCCTTGGCGAATGGAGTCGTCATTTATAGCGGTCTGCAGGACATCGCGATCCCGACAGATTTCAGTGGGGTTTATCTGAACCTCGACAACGGAACGACGAGTTCGGTCGAGTTTGTAGGATGGGATGTGAATCCGTTTTTCGGCGGGTTTGGGTTCGGAAACAGCGCTTCGTTTCAGCCCGCGCGGACAGGCGCGGGAAATGAAGACCCGATCCTTCCACTCGCGTTTGGCCGGTCAGTCGGCAGGAATCTGACGTTCTCGATCGGACAGGGAGGATCGGGCAGCCATCTCGGAACCGACTCAAATCATTTCGAAATCGGGCACGAAGCGTATCTTGGATTTCGCTTTTCGACCGATGGAAACGCGGGGCCTTACTATGGCTGGATGCGCGTGATTTTTACCGCGAATTTGCACGGCGGTATCCTCAAGGATTGGGCTTACGAAACGAGCGGAGCGCCGACCCAGACTGGCAATGTGCTGCAAACGCCAGACGGCATCACCCTGTCGGGCGACGCCTCGCAATATTCCACGCTCGGTCCCTTGCTCGGCATCTCCTCGCTAAACATTCTGAAGACCGGAGCCGGCACATGGAATCTCACCGAACCCGCGAACTACACCAGCCTCGTGACCAGCGGCGGACGGACGAGCGTCCATGTTTCGCTGACGGATGCCGCCGTCACCGCTGGCCCGGCGAGCACCATCGGGTTTGATGGCGACCAGACACTCGCCTCGCTGACCATCGGCGATGATGGCACGGTCGCTTTTTCCGAATCGGTTTCGAGCAGCCCACCGCTCGAACTCGCCGCGCCATTTGCATCGGGACCGACCAGCGTGCCCGAGCCCCGCGCGGCGGCACTGCTCGCCAGCGCGCTCGCGATGATGCTCGCACGGACGAGACGCCGGTCTGCTCGCTGAGGCCCGGAAGCGAAGCATGGCCGAAGGTTCCGCACGCACCCCATCGCCCGACATCGCCCAGCGG
>JANLQB010000157.1:0-5893 GCA_031367565.1 Verrucomicrobiota bacterium | reverse complement strand
TGTGTGTGTTTCGAGTGCCGCTATTCCTCGCAATTTCTCGCCACGAAATCAGTGCTCGATCAGGGGCTGGTCGGCTCGCTGCATTACGGCGAGATCGATTACTACCACGGGATCGGTCCATGGTACGGGCAGTATCGCTGGAACACGAAACAGGAACTCGGCGGCAGTGCGCTGCTCACCGCCGGCTGCCACGCACTCGACGCGCTGTTGCTCTGCATGGGCAGTGAAGTGGAAGAAGTGACGAGCTATGCCACGCAGAGCGCACACCCGATTTTTGCCGTCTACGAATACCAGACGAGCGCCACGACGATGCTGCGTTTCGCGAACGGTGCGGTCGGCAAATGCGCCGCGATCGTGGATTGCTTCCAACCCTACTATTTCCACACGCACCTCGTCGGCAGCGAAGGCTCGATCCTCGATAACAAATTTCACTCGATGAAAATCTCGGGCCTGAACAAAGCCGCGTGGAGCGAGCTTTCGATGAAGATGCTGGATAGCGGCGACGTGAGCGATCACCCGTATCAGACGCAGTTTCAGGCCTTCTTCGACGCGCTTGATGCCGGGGAAAACATGCCGCTCACGAGCTTCGCGGACGCATTTCAAACGCACCGCGTCATCGCGGCGGCGGACAAGTCAGCGAGCGAGCGGCGGAGTGTGAAGTTGAGCGAGATCGCCAGCAGCCAAGCGTCTTAATTCGGATGCCGTCCGCCCTCGCCATCGCTGCTCACCCCGACGACATCGAATTCGTCATGGCCGGGACGTTGCTCCTTTTGAAAAAAGCGGGCTGGGACATTCACTATTTCAATCTCTCCTCGGGAAACATGGGCAGCACGGTGATGTCGGCGAAAGAGACGGCGCGGGTGCGCCGGCGGGAGGCTCGGGCAGCGGCGGCGAAGTTGGACGCGAAGTGGCACGCGCCGATTTGCGATGACATGCAGATTTTTTATACGGACGAAAATATCCGGCGCGTTTGCGCGGTGGTGCGCGAGGCGAAGCCGACGGTGGTGCTCACCCATGCGCTGGCGGATTACATGGAAGATCACATGATCACGGCGCGGCTGGCGGTTTCGGCGACGTTCGCGCGCGGCATTCCGAATTACGTCTCAAAGCCGCAGCGGAAGCCGGTGCTCGAAGCGGTGACGTTTTACCACGCCATGCCGCACGGACAGTGCACGCCGATGCGTGAACCCGTGCGGCCTGAGCTTTATGTGAACACGGCGGGCGTTCACGCGGCGAAGCGGGCGGCGCTGGCTTGCCATGCTTCGCAGAAGGAGTGGCTCGATGCCACGCAGGGGCAGGACAATTATCTCAAAACAATGGATGCTTTCTCGCAGCGCCTCGGGCGCGAGTCGCGAAAGTTTCCGCACGCGGAAGGCTGGACGCGGCATTTGCATTACGGCTTTGGCGCGGAGGAGGACGATCCGCTGCGCGAAGTCTTGCCAAGACTTTGTCTCCGTAGAAAACGCTAGTCTTTCATGCGCACTCTCCTCGCTCTTGGCATCGTTTTGGCCGCGAATGTCTTCGCAGAATCGCCCGCGGAAAACTGGGCGGAATCGGTGAAACTTCCGCCGAAGGAAATCGCCGTGAAACTCTTCAACGGAAAAGACCTCGCCGGCTGGGAGGGGCAGATCGAAAAATATTGGTCTGTGAATGACGGCGCGATTCGTGGGTCGAACACGACGCCGGTCGCGGCGAGCACTTACCTTTTCACGAGGGACAGCTACCGCGACTTTCGTCTGCTGCTGGAAGTGAAGCAGACGCGCGGCGAAAAATTTTCCACGATGCATTCGGCGGTGTGCGCGCTCGGGGAAAAATCCGAGGACAAGGGCGATCCGTTCAGCTTTCGCGGACCGTTGCTGATGTTTTGCGGTGACTGGGGCGTGTGGGATGCGAACCGGCGCAATCGCGTTTTTCCGGCAGGTCACGGTGGGCAGTGGCCGCAGGCGGGAGAGAAAGTGGGCGACTGGAATCGCATGGAGATTCTCGTGATCGGCGATCGCCTCCGCATGGTGGTGAACGGGGAAAAGTTTATGGACTTCACCGACCAGCCGGACGTGCTGAAAGCGTCACCAATCGGGCTGCAAATTCATGCGAACAATCAATCGCAGGAGTTTCACTTTCGCGGACTCATCCTCTCGCAAAAACCGGAAGACCGACTCGTCACCACTTTGCTTCGTTGAAATGAAAACATTAAAACTCCGCGCCAGCGCCATCTCTGCCGATTGGTGGGATTACACGTGTCTTCCAGCCGAACTCATCGACGAAGTCGCCCGCCTCACGTCGCGCGACATCGAGCGGCTTTCGCGTCCCGGATTCCGGGTGGTCTTTTACGAAACGCTCGAAGACTTCTACCTCGCCGAAGCGCTGGAATACCTCGACGCGTGGAAGCAAAGCACGGGCGACAATCCGGTCGGAATCTGCGGGCCGATCGGGCCGACGGAGCAACTCCCGCTCGTCGCGCGGCTGGTGAATTCGCTCGGGCTTGATGTGCGGCGCGGGCATTTTTGGGGGATGGATGAGTGGTTCGATCCGGCGACGGGGCGCGAGGTTCCCGCCACGCATCCACTGAGTTTTGAGAGGGCGGATCGCGAGATGCTGTTTTCCCGCATCGAGAAAAAGCTGCGGATGCCGGATTCGCACCTGCATTTTCCAAAAGCGGACACGAGCGGCTACCGAAAATCGTGGGACGCGGGCGTGCGCTGCGCGGTGATGCAAGGCGGCCAGGGCGATGTGAAGCACTGGGCTTTCAATGATCCCCTGCCCCGGCGCGGCAAATTTAAGACCACGCCGCCGACCGTCGCCGAGTATCGAAAGCTCGCGACGCGTGTGGTCGATTTGCACCCGCTCACGATCGCCCAAAACGCACGCACCAGCGGCGGCGGAAACATTTCGATGGTGCCGACGAAAGCGATCACCGTCGGGCCTGTGGAAACTTGGAAAGCGGACAAAGTTTCGATCTGGCAAGCTGGCGCGCACGACAATCCCTTCGGCCAGCGGCTCAGCGCGTTCATGATTTCAAAAGGCATCGCCGACCCGTGCGTGCCGATGTCGCTC
This sequence comes from Verrucomicrobiota bacterium, assembly GCA_031367565.1. Taxonomy (GTDB): domain Bacteria; phylum Verrucomicrobiota; class Verrucomicrobiia; order Chthoniobacterales; family Chthoniobacteraceae; genus JANLQB01. Next base: position 2,839 of record JANLQB010000157.1, on the reverse strand, counting down.
CTCGCGGATCACTCGAACGTGCAGTTCAATTACTTCCGCGGCGGCCTCGGGACGTGCGCGGTGGAGATGCACTGAACGGCGGCGTCCGCGAGCCAATCGGCGGAGAATTCAGAGAAATCGTGGGAATCAAAAAACCAGTCGGTACAGATTGAAGCGACCGTCTGGCGGTTTCTTCCGATAAATAATTTGATATTGAGTGAAACCAAAGCTTGCCACGTGCCGCGTTTGGAAAATATCACATCACCCGAATTCCCATTCCCTCTTCAATCCGTACCAAGAAAATATCTCAAAATGAAGTGCCCCACTCCCAACACCGTAACCGCTAAAAAAATCGCGACCCAGCCCATGACCGCCAAGCCCGCCCGGCTGCTTGCTTCTTCGATCGCGGTTCTGTGCGGCATCGTCCTCCTCCCGGACACGAGCATGGCGCAAACGTGGAACGCCGCACCTGCGAACGGAAACTGGAACAGCGCGGTCAACTGGACTCCGGCGAACGTGCCTGACGTTGCGGGCGAAACCGCGATTTTCGGTGCTTCCTCGAATACGACTCCTGCGGTGGGTTCGGCGATCACGATCGCTGGGATCACCTTCAACGCTGCGGCCCCCGCTTACACGATCACAAACAACACCGATATGACGATCGTCGGTGCGGGGATCGTAAATAGCTCGGTGGCGATAAAGACGATCAACACGACGAGCGGACATACGCTGGAATTTCAGAATGCGGCGACGGCGGCAAATATCGTCCTGAGCAACACGACCGGTCTGAGTTCGATCAATTTTGCCAACACCTCGACGGCGGGCACTTCCACGATCAACAACCTGAGCGCCACGGCCTCGGTGAATTTCTTCGACACCGCGACGCTCGGCGCTGCCACGATCAACAACAGCACCTCAGCAAGTTTCCCCAGTTCCAACGTCAGCTTTTTTGGCAGTTCCACAGGCGCCACGGGCATCATCTTAAACAGCGGAAGCAACACGCAGACGATCTTTAGCGACACCAGCACGGCCGGCAGTTCACAAATCACGAACAGCGCCTCCGGCAGTTCGACGTTGTTTAATCTGAACGCGACCGCCGCCACTTCGAGGATCACCAACAGCGGCACGGACACCTTCATCGAATTCGACAACAGCGCCACGGCCGGCAGCTCGACGCTGGTCAACAGCGGCTCCGGCGCGCTCATTGAGTTTTACAACAACTCCACCGCGGGCACGGCCACCGTGAACAACACGAGTTCCACGGGCATTATCAACTTCCTGGACAACTCCACGGCCGGCGGCGCGACGGTCAATAACAGCGGGACCGGCGCATTTCCCGCAGCCGTAGTGAGTTTCTTCGGAACATCCAATGCGGGCACGGCGACGATCAACAATAGCGGTGGAAACACGCAGACCCTTTTCAGCGACACCACATCCGCGCTCACCTCGCACCTCAACAACACCGGTTCCGCCTCATCGTCGGTCTTCATCATCGGCTCGACGGCGGCGAATTCCCTCATCGTCAACAGCGGCGCAGATTCCTTCACGAGTTTTGCGGGAACGAGTACGGCGGGAGCCGCGACGATCACGAATAGCGGTTCGGGAAGCCTCACCGAATTTTACGACACCGCCACCGCAGGCACGGCGACCCTGAACAACACCCACGCGACCGGGATCATCAATTTCCTCGATAGCGCCACGGCGGGCGCTGCGACGATCAACAATAGTGGCACGGGCGCATTCCCGGCGGCAGTTGTCGGCTTCCTCAACAACTCGAAAGCAGGAACGGCCACGATCAGAAACAGCGGCGGAAATACGCAGACGTTTTTCAGCGACACCGCGACCGCGAATACCGCAAATATCACGAACAGCGGCGCTGGATCATCCACGCTCTTTTTGGTTAATGCGACCGCCGCTGGTTCGACGATCACGAATAGCGGAGCGGACTCGTTCACCAGCTTCATCGGTCAGAGCAAGGCTGGCACCGCAAACATCACCAACAGCGGATCGGGCAGTCTGACCGACTTTGCCGACACCTCGAGCGCAGGCAGCGCCACGCTGACGAATTCCCACCCGACCGCGATCATCAATTTCCTGGATTCATCCACGGCGGCGAACGCGACCATCCATAACGACGCCTCTGGTGTTTTCCCGAGCTCGCTGGTCGGATTTTTCAATAACTCCACTGCGGCCAAGGCGACGATCAGTAACAACGGCGATAATACGCAGACACTCTTCAGCGATAACAGCACCGCTGGCAGCGCCGTCATCGACAACACCGGCGCGGGAAGTTCCACACTCTTCGTGGCGGATGCGACCGCGACCAATTCCACGATTACCAACACGGGTGCGGACAGCTTCATAGAGTTTAACGGCAACAGCCAGGCGGCCAATGCCACGCTCAAAAACAATGGCACGGCGAGTCAGATTCGCTTCCGCGGAACGACCTCGGCGGGAAGCGCGACGATCATCAATGCTGGCAGCGGAAGCGGAACGATCTTTGCCGAAGGCGCGTCGGGCGGCTCAGCCCGCATCGTGAATACCGATGCGAGTTCGGTCATCGACATCTCACAACTCACCACCACGGGCACCACACTCGGCTCGATCGAAGGTGGCGGCAGCCTCGCCCTCGGGTCGAAAAAGCTGACTGTCGGCAGCATCAATCTCAACACCACCTTCTCCGGCAACATCAAGGATGGCGGACTCGGCGGCGGCACCGGCGGATCCATCGTGAAAGTCGGAACCGGTGCGCTGACCCTCACCGGCGCAAACTCCTTCACCGGCGGGACCACGCTCCAAGCGGGCTCGATCCTCGTCGGAAGCAGTCAGGCGCTCGGCAATGGCAACGTCACCGTCACCG
>JANLQB010000118.1:0-9659 GCA_031367565.1 Verrucomicrobiota bacterium | reverse complement strand
ATCGTCCGCCTCGTTTTCGCGACGCGCGAGCCCGCGCGTTTTGTGCCGAAAATGGCGGGCATGATCCGCTTTGGTGCATCGCCCCGCGGCTCGATCAATCTCGCCCTCGCGGCCAAGGCCCACGCCTTTCTCCAAGGCCGCGCTTACGTGACGCCGCAGGATGTGAAAAGCATCGCGCTCGACGTGCTGCGGCATCGGGTGATCACGACGTTCGAGGCCGAGGCGGATGAAGTGACCACGGAGAAAATCGTGGCGCACATTCTCGATAAAGTGCCGGTGCCGTAGGTCGCCCCGCACCGCGATGATTCCGAAAGAGTGGCTGAAGAAGATCCGCCAAATCGAGCTGCGCACCGTGCGGCTCGTGGAGAATCTCATGGCCGGGCAATACCACTCGGTTTTCAAGGGGCGCGGGATGGATTTCGACGAGGTGCGCGAGTATCAGCCGGGCGATGAAGTGCGGCGGATCGACTGGAATGTGACGGCGCGGACGGGGATCACGCATATAAAGAAATACATCGAAGAGCGGGAGATGACGGTGATGATTTTGGTGGATGCGAGCGCGTCGTCGGCGACGGGCTCCGTGCAGCAGAGCAAACGCGAGTTGGCCGCGGAACTGGCTGCCGTGCTGGCTTTCAGCGCGATCCGTAATAACGACAAGGTCGGCGCGCTGCTCTTCACGGATGGCGCGGAGAAATACATCCGCCCGGGAAAAGGGCGACGGCATGTGCTGCGACTCATCAGCGATGTCCTGTCATACGAGCCGTCGCGGCGCGGGACGAATATCGAGCGGGCGCTTCAGCACATTCATCGCGCGCACTCGCGGCGGGCGGTGATTTTTTTGCTCTCGGATTTCATGGACGACGGCTACGAGCGCGCGCTGAAAATCACGAGCCGGAAGCACGATGTGATCGCGGTGCCGATCGTGGACGGTAGCGAACTGGCGCTGCCGGATCTCGGTTGGATCGCGTTTGAGGATTCGGAATCGGGCGAGGTGCTGGAGGTGAACACGTCGGACCCGAAGGCGCAGGAGTCGTTCGCGACGGTAGCGACGCATCGGGTCGCTCGGCTGCGGCAGACGTTCCGGCGGTCGGGGCTGGATACGATCGAGGTGCAAACGGATCAGCCGTATCTGAAGGCGCTGATGCAGTTTTTTGAGAACCGGAATCGGAGGTTGCATCCGTGAAAGATTTCTGGGGAGCACACGCGTCTTCATGAATCCGCCGACCGAACTCATCGACGATCTGCGATTGCTCTCGCCGCCGGAGCCGTTTCATCTGCCGTCCTGGGCTGTCTTTGCGAGCCTGGTTGCGGTGGTGTTGATCGGCTGGATCATCCGCGCGCGCCGCGTGAAAAACACCGCGCAAGCGGCGGAGGATGCGCTGGTAAAGGCGCACGCGGATGCGCTGATGGAATTGGAGCGGCTCTTCGCGCTCATCGACACGGAACAATCGCGGCCTTACGCGATCGAAAGTTCGGCAATCATCCGGCGCTACATCGAGGCGCGCTTCGATCTCGATGCGCCGACGCGCTCGACGGAGGAATTTCTCGCCGAAGCGCAGCAATCACCCAAGCTCGCGCCGGAGGATCAGACGCTGCTCGCGGACTTTCTTCAGTGCTGCGATTTGCTGAAGTTCGCCCGCACGTTGGCCGACCGAAATGAACTCGTGAAGCTGCACGATTCCGCGATTCGTTTCGTGAAAGGAACCGCACCCGTGCGGGATGAAAAGGTGGGCGCGTGAACGACTGGCTTTCGCAGCTCGATACGTTCCGCTTCGCGTCGCCGTGGTGGCTGCTCGCTCTCCTGCTCATCCCGCTGGCGATGTGGCTCCTGGGGCGCGTCGGCAACGTCGCCGCGGTTCAGTATTCCTCGGGCGCGCTGCTCCACGCGGCAGCGCGGAAGTCGCGATTTGCGCCCGGTCGTTATCGTCCGCTGCTGCGGCATCTGGCGCTGGGTTTTCTCATCATCGCGCTCACGCGACCGCAGGTGGATAAAGGGCTTACGGATCGCGAGGCGCTCGGGATCAACCTCATGTTCGTCCTCGATTTTTCGAGCACGATGAAGACGAAAGATTTCCTGCTCGAAGGCAAACGCGTAAGCCGGGTCGATGCGATGAAGCGGATGGTGAGCGAGTTCATCCGGGCGCGCGCATCGGACCGGATCGGTGCGGTGTATTTCGACGCGGGTGCGCATCTCATTTCACCGCTCACACTCGATCACGAATGGCTGCTCGCGCAGGTCGCGGAGGCGGAGGCGAATCGCGGGACCGCGCCGGGTTCGGGCATGCTCATCGCGGCGGAGGCGCTCTTGCCGGCGAAGGAGCAGACGAAAGTAATCATCACCGTGACGGACGCGGATCAGGTGAATGACGGTGCGGAGCCGCTGGAAGTCGCACGGGTGCTCGCGCCGCTGGGCATCAAAAATCACATCATCCAGATCGTCGATTTCACGCAGATGCAGCAATCCACGGCGAGCGGGCAGATGCTCGCGGAAGTCGCGCGGATGACGGGCGGGCAGTTTTTCAAAGTGTCCGATTACGCCGCGCTGAAGACGGTCTATCGGCAGATCGACACGCTGGAAAAATCGGCCTTCAAAGAAAACAAACAGCGGAGCTGGCGAGAGCTGATGGCGTGGTTCGCGATTCCCGGCTGCGCACTGCTGCTGCTGGAGCTTCTCTTGGCGCAAACCGTGTGGAGGAGGCTGCCGTGAAGTTTACGTTTCCACTCGTCGCCTGGTCGGTGCTGCTCGTCGTGCCGCTCAGCGTGCTGCTTTACCGATGGGCTGCGAAACGTGCGCGCAAGCGGCTGGCGGGCGTGATTGCGCCGCGGTTGGTCGATCAACTTTTGCGCTCGGTGGACTTTCGGAAACGCCATTTGAAGTCGGGACTTTTCACGCTCGGCCTCTGTGCGCTGCTGCTGGCGATGGCGCGACCGCAGTTCGGATTTGAGCCGACGGAGGTGGAACGTTCGTCCGTGGATTTCATCGTCGCGCTCGATCTTTCGCGCTCGATGATGGCGGAAGACATGGATGGTAAAACGCGGCTCGCGGCAGCGAAAGAGGCGATCGGGAAACTACTCGACGGGCTCGGTGCGGATCGCGTCGGGCTGGTGGGTTTTGCCGGCGAGGCGTTTCTGGCTGCGCCGGTCACGCAAGATCATGCGGCGGTGCGGCGCAATCTGGATGCGCTCGATACGAACGCCGTTGCGAAGCCGGGCAGCGATATGGCGGCGGCGATCAAACTCGCGCAGAAGACGTTTGAAAATGGGAAGTATGAGAGTCAGGCGCTCGTGGTAATCACGGATGGCGAGGAGTTGCAGGGCGATGCGGTGGTGGCGGCGCGCGATGCGGCTTTGAAAGGGATGAGCGTGTTTGCGGTCGGCGTCGGATCGGCATCGGGCGCGCGTGTGCCGACACAAAAAGAGGGCGCGCGCAAATTCGCCCGAAATGAATTTGGGAACGAAGTCGTCTCACGGCTGAACGAGCGTGTGCTGCGGCAGGTCGCGGCGAGTGGGCGCGGGATTTACGAAATACTCGGGAAGGATGGCGAAGGGCTGAGCGCGATTCGGAAGAAGGGGCTCGATCCACTGAAGAAGAGCAAGATGACGCGGGCCTCGAAAGACCCGCGCGAGTTTTTCCAATGGCCGCTCGTGGTCGCGGTGGCGGTTCTGTTGACGGAGTTACTTCTGAACGAACGCCGCAAGCATATCGCAACTCCGTGACGCCTTCCGTTTTTCTCCGCGCCGAGTGGCGTGGAGCTGGATTTGTGGGAAAACGAGGCGCTCGTGAGCATGGTCGGGTTTCTCTTTCTCGACTGCGGGGTGCGCGGGGTGCGAGTTAGCGCGGTTTGATGGTCGCGGCTCCGGACGAGGTGGCTCCGAGGTAATAGCCGAAGCCTTCGTTCGCCTTTGTCACAACCGCGCCGGAAAAGACAACCGGGGCGGCGGAGCCAGACGGCCTCGCGCGACCGGTGAAAACGCCGGTGGCCGGATTCAGGGTGATGGCGAGAGCGGTCGTATTCGGCAGATCCGCCGTGAATTTTCCCGCGAGCGAAAGCTGCAGATTTGCAGCGAAGGCCGCAGCCAGTCCTCCGCCTTCAAAATGCGCGAGCCCGAGTCCGCCCTGCGCCTCGAGCATCACACGAGGACCGTTCGCGGCCGGCTGGGTGTAGCGGGAGCCGACGAGCGAGATCATCGTATCGAAGCCGGTCTTGAAACGCGGATCGTTTGGCAACGCGGGTTTAATCCACACGAGTGCGGCACTGGCGAGATCGGATTGCGGCTGTGCGGAAAAGGCGACCTCGCCCGAGAACGAACCGTGGCCGCGATAGAGCAGCGAGTAGAGCGGCCACACGCCGGCGTTCGTCAGCGTCACGCCGCTCGTGATTTTCGTCCCGTCGGCGAGCGCGATCGCGGCGCGCAGGACGCCGTTGACGGTCACGCGAGCGGTGCCAAATCCGTCGCCGTGCGGCACGGGGTTCAGGAGATTCGCGGGATCGTGCGGCAGGCCAAAAGTATAATAACCTGCGGAAGACGACACCGTGCCTCGGGGATACACCGCGCGCCGCGCGACGACGGTGGATTGAAAGAGACCATCGGAAATCGCGCCGGACACGATGCCCGTGTCGAAGTCGAGCGTGAGCACGAGCGTGATGGGGCCTTGCGGACGCTGGATGGTGGCGACCGCGCTGCCGTCGATCGCGAATTCTCCGCGGAAAATGTAGCGAACGCCCTCGAGTTGCAGCGCCCCGGTGAAGTCGCCCCCGCGCGTGACCGCGAGATTCATCACGCCGCGATTTGGCTGGGCGGCGGGCGAGTTCGTGACGAGTCCGGTGAAAGTTCCCCCGACTCCAAAAAACGGATTTTTCACATGCACCGTCGCCGTGGAAGTCTGACCAAGGCTGTTCACGATCGTGTAGGTGAAGCTGTCAGTTCCCGTGAAATTTCTTCCCGGCGTATAGACCACCGATCCCGTCCCAGCCTTGATCGCCGTGCCTTGCGAGGGAACGCCCACGCTTTTCACGCTGAGGATGTCTCCCGCCGGATCGACGTCATTCAAGGCGGCGAAAGCAAAGGCCTCCTCGACCTTCGCGAAAATCAGATCGTCATCATTGGCCGTCGGCGGCGCGGGAGAAATGGGCGGAGCCGAGATCGCGGGTGAGGTGAAATAGAACGGGTCGATCGAAAACGGGACGCGCCGCCCGAGTAGCGCGGGATTGCGCAAAAAGGTGGGCGGCTGCGGCCAGAGCGACACGTCGTTCGACGCGCTGAAGACGCCGTGGAAGTTGTTTCCTGCTGCCACGAGAACTTCGTAATCGCCGATGTAGGGATCGAATTCCGGGCTGAGCGAAGAATCCACGAAGCGCGAAAGCATGGTGTCGCTGAAGTGCGAAAATCCGTCGTTCGTCTGAACGAGATGCGTCTCGAGTTTCAAGTAGAGGAAAGCCGTGTACATCAGTCCGACCGTCCCATTGCCCGCCACGGCGAGCGCCGGCAGTGCTCCGCGCGCCCGCGTTTCGTACACTTGCGCCCACGTCGCGCCCCCATCGTTCGACGCGGCCACCTGGACCACCGGCGAGCCATCGGCATCGAAAACACCGAACGCGACGTACACGTTGTTTGGATTGTTCGGATCGACGGCCAGCGAGAGATCGGAACCAAGACGCTCCTGACCGAGATAGCCCGAGGTGAAAAAGCGGTCGCCAGCCGCGACGACTCCGATGCCGCCATTGCCCAGGTCGCGAAAATTGTGCGCGCCACCGGCGGTGTCTTTCACGATCACCACATCGCCGAGGACACGGTCCCTCACGACATCGTTGCCGTGAAGGAACGCCGCATAGACGGTGTCTCCCACCACCGCGACGCGCACCGGCGGAGCATCCTGTCCGAGCGGCGACGCGATTTGCTCGATCACCGTGCGCCGCCACGTGACGCCGGCATCGACGGATGAATACACCGTCGCCGTCTTTCCCGATCGCTGGCTGAGATCATTGATGCCGATGTAGAGACGGTCCACGCCGCCGACGCGCACGGTCTGAATCCACGGCTGGTCCGGGACATCGAGCGGCAGATAGGAAGCTCCTGGCAGCACCGTGAAATCACCTGTCGCTCCGAAAGGCGCGGTCGCTTTCCGCACGATGAGCCCTGTGTTGGTTTCCCCGCTCAAGTGAGCAAGATACGGCGAGCCGCCGGCGGGCCATGCGACAGCCGCGTCGAAAGTGGTTTTGCGCGCAAAAAGGCTCCACGTCGCCCCGCCATCTCCCGTGAAAAAGATCGGGCTCGGGATGCGCAGCGTGTCGAACGCCGTGATGAAAGCCTGCTGCGGATTTGAGGGATTGACGGCGATGCTGGGCTCGGCGTTCTGGCCGTATTCAAAGTCGTCGGCGATCACGTCCACGATGGTCACCGCAGCCGCTTGCAACGAGAAAGCGGCGCACACCGCGACGATGGGGATCAGTCTTTTCATCCGCCCACCGTGGGCGGTTCGTCGGCCTGGCGTCGAGCCGGATATTCCCACCGGCAGAATCGTTTACTGAAAGCTGATCTTCACCGGATTTACCGTCTCGACCTTCATTCCCGGAATTGTTTTCAGGAATGCTTTCGCTTCCGCCGAGTTCGGATCTTTGATCTTCGTCATCGCCTTCATCTTCGCCGGGTCGGCGAGGATTTTGTTAAAGTCCACGTCGAGCATCGTGACTTTCGATCCCTCTTGGTTCGTCGCGTTCGTGGTCGTGATTTTGCCCACGACTTCCACCGACATCGTCATGCGCATGTCTTTGAATATCTGCGGCATCATCGGAAGCATCGCTTCGTTCATCGCCTCCTGAGTCGCGTCCGCCGCCGCTTCATCCTTGGTCTTCGCGGGTGCTTTCATCGCCGGAGTCTTCACGGTCAATTCAGCGGTTTTGCCTTTCACCAGCGCGAAGGTCACCGGCTCGCTCTCACCTTTGCCGGTCATCTTCAAATTGCCGCCGCCGCCGATGTCCGGCGGGTTCGTGCTCAGCTTCAGCTGGTTGATGTCGGTGAACGCATAGACCGCCGTGTAGCCCTCGCGATCCGGCGCGGTGATTTTCTTCGCGGAGACAAAGGTCACGCCCTCGCCCATTTTCTTCGCTTCCTCCTTCAGCTTCGCCTCGTCGAGCAACTCGAAACCCTTCGCCTTTCCGCCCGCCGCATCGCCGAAGCCCGAGGCCATCGCCTTCATCTGCGTGATCATCGCGGTGCCCATCGTGATCGTTTCGGTGATCGTGCCCGAGCCGTCGGGTTTGACCTGCACGTTTTTGTCGATTTGAAAGCAGCCCGTCAGAGACAAGGCGGAGACGAGAGCGAGGAGACTGGGAAGAAGCTTCATCCGAGAAAAATGCCTGCGGAACGGCATGGCGTGAAGGATAATTTCGCGTAAGCGGGCGGTGCGTTCGCCGGTGGACATTGTTTATTTGACGCGAGCCGCCGTGCGTTTAACTGTCGCGCGCTTAAATCGCACTCAAACATCACACCTACTCTATGATTAAAATTGGCATCAATGGCTTCGGCCGCATCGGACGCATGGTTTTCCGGGCTGCTGTGCAGAACTTCCCCCAGGATATCGAGGTCGTCGGCATCAATGACCTCCTGGAGCCGGAGTATCTGGCCTACATGCTGAAGTATGATTCCGTGCATGGACGCTTCAAAGGCGAGGTCTCCGTCGAAGGCACCACGCTGGTCGTGAACGGGAAGAAAATCCGCCTCACCGCGGTGAAGGATCCTTCCACGCTAAAGTGGGATGAAGTCGGAGCCGACGTGGTCGTCGAATCGACCGGTCTTTTTCTCGATGAAGCTACCGCCAGCGCGCATCTGAAGGCCGGGGCGAAAAAAGTCGTTCTTTCCGCTCCATCGAAAGACGCGACGCCGATGTTTGTTTATGGCGTGAATCACACGACCTACGCCGGGCAGGCGATCATCTCGAACGCGAGCTGCACCACGAACTGTCTGGCCCCGCTCGCCAAGGTCATCAATGACGCCTTCGGCATCAAACGCGGTCTGATGACCACCGTGCATGCGGCCACCGCCACGCAGAAGACTGTGGACGGCCCGAGCAACAAGGACTGGCGCGGTGGACGCGGCATCCTCGAAAACATCATTCCTTCTTCCACCGGCGCGGCCAAGGCGGTCGGCATGGTCATTCCTGAGCTGAACAAAAAGCTCACCGGCATGGCGTTCCGCGTTCCAACTTCGGATGTCTCCGTGGTCGATCTGACCGTCGAACTAAACACGCCCGCGACCTTCGACGAAATCAAAGCCGTCATCAAAGCCGCGTCGGAAGGTCCGATGAAAGGCGTGCTCGGTTACACCGAGGACAAAGTCGTTTCCACCGACTTCGTCGGCGAGTCCATGACCTCCGTCTTCGACGCCGAGGCCAGCATCGCGCTCGACAGCACCTTTGTGAAACTCGTCTCCTGGTACGACAACGAATGGGGCTATTCCAACAAGGTGTTGGAGATGGTCCGCGTCGTCGCGAAATAACGACCCGTTTGGTTTTTCAGCGCGCCCGTCACCTTCGCGGTGGCGGGCGCGTTTCTTTGCTCGAATCGACGCGCGGGCGCTGAATCCGGAGGCTCGCGCGTACGCGCAAAGACCCCTTTGGCCACCGCTGCGCTGGGCGGGATGCCGCTCTTTCCAGCGAGCGGGAGCCAAAGTGCTTGTGTTTTCCGCCGCGCCGTTGATTCATCTGCCGCTCACTTTTTAAACATGCCTAAACTCTCTCTTCGCGACATCGACGTCGCCGGTAAACGCGTCTTCGTGCGCGTCGATTTCAACGTCCCGCAAGACAAAACCACTGGTGCGATCACCAATACCCAGCGCATCGCGGCGGCGCTGCCGACCCTCCAGTATATTTTGGAAAAGGGCGGCTCGGTCGTGCTCGCGAGTCATCTGGGCAGGCCGGATGGACAGGTTTCTGCGAAGCTTTCGCTGAAGCCGGTCGCGGACAAGCTGGCGGAATTGCTCGGCAAGCCGGTGCAGTTTCTCAGCGATTGCGTGGGTGCGGAAGTCGAAGCGGCGTGTGCGGCATTGAAGCCGGGCGGGGTGATCTTGCTCGAAAACTTGCGCTTTCACATTGAGGAAGAGGGCAAGGTGAAGCGCGAGGATGGGACGAAGGAGTCCGCTGATCCCGCGAAGGTCGCGGCGTTCCGCGCGAGTCTCACGAAGCTCGGCGACGTGTATGTGAATGATGCTTTCGGCACGGCGCATCGCGCGCATTCGTCGGTCGTCGGCGTGGACTTGCCGATCAAGGCGGCGGGTTTCCTGATGCAGAAGGAACTCGAAGCGTTTGCCGCAGTGCTCGACAACCCCGCGCGTCCGCTTCTCGCCATCCTCGGCGGCGCGAAAATCGCGGACAAAATCCCACTCATCAACAACCTCCTGGATAAGGCCAACGAGATCATCATCGGCGGCGGCATGGCGTTCACTTTTAAGAAAGTGCTCGAAGGCATGGAGATCGGGAACAGCCTCTTCGACGCGAAGGGCGCGGAGATCGCGAAAGAGCTTTTCGAGAAGGCGGCGGCGAAGGGCGTGAAGATTCATCTGCCCGTGGATTTCATCTGCGCGGACAAATTTGCGCCGGACGCAAACACGAAACCCGCGACGGACAAGGAAGGCATTCCCGCTGGTTGGGAAGGTCTCGACGC
>JANLQB010000086.1:0-13018 GCA_031367565.1 Verrucomicrobiota bacterium | reverse complement strand
CGTATCAGGAATGAGCGCGTCCGCCGTCGGGTGATCGCGCTGAAGCTCGCGCATCGCCTCGATCGGCGTTTTGCCCGGCGCGACTAACTTCGCCGCTGTCGCAAATGCAGCCTGCTCGCGCTTGAGTTCGGCGAGGCCGATTTCGAGAATCTTCTCGGGCGCGAGCGTCATCGCATCACGCACCGCGAGGAATTTCCGGTAACGCTCTTCACCCAGTGCAAACGAATCGTCCGCGTGCGGCAGCCGCTCCTTTTCCAGCCACGTCGCGTAGTCATTGAAAGCCGCCACCGCCTTCGCCTTCGCCTCGCGAAATTCCGCCATTAGCGTCTCGTCCTTCACGCCGCTCACGGCCTGGGCGAGATCCTTCTCCAGGAATTCCGCGGTGCCCTTGGCGATGTCGATCGCGAGCGTCACTTTCGGTCGCGGCAGTGGATCGACCAGATTCGTGCGCGCCCTCGCGAGGAAGGCAGGCGCAGCGTTCGCGAGCTTCACGATGAAGCGGAGGCGATCCGCCAGCGGCGCGTAGTCGCGCTTGAGATACACGTTGAAATCAAACGCCTGTGCATACGTCATCGGGTTCTTCTCAAACTCACGCGATTCTTCGAACTGAAAGAGTTCGTCCTTCACGACGAGTTGCAGCGCGCGGAAGTCCGACTCGGCCGATGCGCCCAGCGTCTTTCGATCGGCGAAACCAGCGAGCTCGCCGTCAAAATCGCGTAACTGCTCCTTCGCCTTCGCGAGCGCGGCAGGCGAAAGGTCCGGCGTCCCGCCATCATATTCATGCAAGCCAAGGCTCACGCCGAGGAGCGGTCGCGCGAGGAAGTATTCGTGCAGGAACTTGTCCGCCGTTTTCTGAAAAGCCGCATCCGCCACTGGTTCGGCGCGCGCAGCCGGCGGAGTGCAAAGCGGGACCAAGGCGAGCAGGAAAAACCGTGATTTCATGCGCGCGAAAGTAGGTGGCGCAAACCGCAAGCGGAAGCGCTACTTCGCGCGCGGATGGAATTTGAGATGCACGCTCTTCAGGTGCCGCTGATCGACGTGCGTGTAAATCTGCGTGGTCGAAATATCCGCGTGTCCGAGCATTTCCTGGATGATGCGCAGGTCCGCGCCATTACTCAGCAGATGCGTGGCAAAGCTGTGCCGGAGCAGATGCGGATACACGTTCACGTCGATGGCTGCGCGCTTCGCGACTTCCTTCACGATCTGCCACACGCGCACCGTCGTGAGCTTTTTTCCGCCGCGCGAGGAGAGGAAAATCTCGCTCCCCGTTTTCTTCGTCACGCTTTCCGGTCGTCCACGCCCCAGATACGCGACGATGGCATCGCACGCCTTTTTCCCGACCGGCACGAGCCGCGTTTTATTCCCCTTCCCTGTCACGCGGATGATCCGATTTTCGAGATCGAGCAGTTCCAGTTTCGCATTCACGAGTTCCGACACGCGCAGCCCGCTCGCGTAAAGCAGCTCCAGCATCGCCCGGTCGCGCAACCCGCGCGGAGCGTTGAGATCCACGCCATCGAGGAGGCGATCGACCTGCAATTCATTCATCGTCTCCGGCAGGAAGCGCGAGATGCGCGGCAGCGACATCGACTCCGCCGGATCGCGCGGGAGGCGTCCGCGCGCTTGCAGCCAGCGGAAGAAAATCTTGATCGCCACGATCACGAGTTTGATTGACGACGCCGAAAGCCCGCGCCGTTTCGAGTGCCCGAGATAGTCGGAGATATGTTGCAGCGTCACCTCGCGCGCCTCGACGATCATCTGCGGCGGAGGTGTGCCCGCCTGCACCCACTGCTCCAGCGCAGCCTCGCCGACCTTTTCCAGCAACCGCCGCTTTTCCAGCCACTGCGCGAATCCTTCCAGCGAAAGCCGCGTGGATAGTTGGTAGTTATCCGAAAGCCCGCGCTCGGTCGCGAGGTAGAGGATGAAGTCTTCGAGGTCCGTGCGCATCTGCTCCGCACGATGTTCCGATGAACCCCGCGCCGCTAGCTTTAAGGTGCGTGGCGAAACTACTTCATCGCGGCGAGAGCTTCCTGCGCCAGCTTTCGCGCGCCCGATTGCTTGAACTTCTTCCCCGCGGCAGTGCTGAAATCGGCTTTCGCGTCCTCTTTGCGATCCAGCGCGAGATAGGCACGCCCGCGATTGTAAAAGATGTATGGGTCTTCCGGCGAGAGAGCGGCGGCGGCGTTGAAGGCACCGAGCGCATCTTCAGGGCGATTGAGCAAAAGAAGCGCGTCGCCCCGACGATTGTGCGCCTTCGCGGTCAGCGCGCTGGTTTGCGGTTGCCCGGATGGCAGGCATTCGGGAAGGGCGGCGAGAATGAGTTCGCAGGTTTGAAATGCGGTCTCGGCGACGGGCGCGGTCGCCTTTCCGTCGCGAAGATTTTCTTTCACCTGATCGAGCAAAGCAGCCAGCGGAGCGGACGCCAGGCGGCCCGGAGCCCGTGCGCGATTGTATCGCCGAAGAGCCTCGATGCACTGCGCGGCGTCCCCGCTCGCCGCGAGCTTGTTGATTTCCGCGAGGGTCGGAATGGAAACTGGCTGAACTTTCGGAATCGCCGGCTCGACTGGTTTCGCGAGCGCGAGGCCGGCGAGATAAATGTCGTCGCCGACGAGTCGCGAATATTCGGCGGGGATTTGCGCGCCGCCCGATCGCGCCATCACACTTGCGCGCGTGCGTTTGAAGACTTGCTCGATGCTGAGCCCGGGCGAGAGCAGATGTTTTGTGAGTTCCCCGGTGTAGAGACCGTTGATGCCCTCGCCATCAGACGCGGCGCGTCCCGCATCAGTGGCAAAGGCGATGAGGGAACCGGCGGGAGGGTTCATCTCCACGAGTCCGCCGCTCGCCGCAGCGTTCCTCGTCCGCGGATCGCGCGCCACCGGGGTCGTGCGGCAGGCGTCGAGGATGACGAGATTGCACCCAGCTCCGGCGTTGCTCATTTCGGCAACGGCTTGCTCCACGTTAAAAAGCTTCGTCTCCGCGAGCAGACGGCGGCTGGCGTCGTCAACGCCCTCGGAGTGGTAACCCGACTTGATCGGCAGGAGATAGTTCGAGCCCGCGACCGAAATTCCGTGGCCGGAAAAGTAAAACAGACCCACTTCCGCACCGCGCAATTTCGCTCGAAACAGTAGCACCGCTGCGAGGAGTTCGTCGCGCGTGACGTTGTGTTTTTCGATGACGGTGAATCCGAGGGCGCGCAGAGTTTTCGCCATCGTCGTCGCATCGTTGACCGTATTGCGCAGCGGTCCGATTGCGGGTTCGTAACGGTTGTTGCCGATCACGAGCGCGGTGCGAACCGGCCTCGAATCTTCCGCGGCGTTCGCAAAAACGAGCGGGAAACGGATGAAGATGTTCTTTTGCACAACCACGACTGCCACATACAACGCGGAAAGCGGAGTCCGTTGCAAGTCGGCACCCCGCCCGATCAAACCATGATTTTTCCGCGTCCCCTCCGTTTCATCGCCGCCGCTCTACTCGTCGCGGGATGCTCTTCGGCCGTGCCTTCCGATCCGCGTCGCGCCGCGATCACTCACGGCGATCCCTCCGCGCCATCGCAAGTGACGCCGGGCGAAGCCCTCGTGATTGCAAAGCAGCTCGCCACGCATCCGTGGCGTCCTTTTTCAAAAAACATCCTGCACGGAAAAGATGCTGCCGGTGTCCTGGTCAACACGCCGGATGCGAGCTTCTCCGAACAGGTGGAGCGCCCCGGATGGTGGCTGCCCGGCGAAGTGAACTCGGGCATGCCTTACAAATGGGGCGGCTTCGATGACGCCGTTTCTTTCGACACCGCGATCGCGAATGGTCTCGCCGCCGGCGACGTGTCCTCGCCCGCGAAACGCCGGGCCGACAACTCCGCCGTGAGCGCGCAAGCCGCCGGCGTGGATTGCTCCGGCTTCGTCTCCCGCTGTCTGAAACTGCCGTCCATTCACGACACCACCCAGCTCCCGTCTGTTTGCATCGCTTTGCAAAATTCCGGCGATCTGCGCCCCGGCGACCTGCTGAACATTCCACACCGTCACGTCCTGCTCTGCGCTGGCTGGGCGTCTTCCGACCACCGCTGGATTTTTTTCTACGAAACTGGCGGCGCCCCGAATTTCTGGAAGCCGGGCCTCAAGCAAGCTCCACTCGATGCCCTGCTCGCGCTGGGATATCAGCCGCTTCGCTATCGCGGCATGGCTGCGGAGACACGGACCGACGGCAAGGAAGTCCTTTCACGCGCCGCGCTCTCGACGGCGTCTGTTGTGCCAAATCCGGTCGTTGGAGAACCCTGATTAAAGCGATTGCCCAGTCGGTGCCGTGTTACTCCGCAAGCGCGCTGCCGGTCAGTCGCGCGTAGGCTTCGAGATATTTCGCGCTCGTTTTTTGGATCACGTCTTCGGGCAGCGAAGGCGCGGGCGGGGTTTTGTCCCACGTCAGCGTTTCGAGGTAATCGCGGACGAATTGTTTGTCGTAACTCGGCGGGCTGATGCCGAGCGCGTATTGATCGGCGGGCCAGTAGCGCGAGCTGTCGGGTGTAAGTACTTCGTCGATGAGGATCACGCGGCCGTCGATGATGCCGAACTCGAACTTCGTATCCGCGACGATGATCCCGCGCTCGGCGGCGTAGGCGCGGCCTTCTTCGTAAATGCGGATCGTGAGATCGCGCACTTGCGTCGCCACGTCTTCGCCGAGGATGCCCAGGCAGCGTTGCCATGAGATGTTTTCATCATGCCCGCTCGCGGCCTTTGTGGCAGGGGTAAAGATGGTTTCGGGAAGTTGCTGCGCTTGCTGCAATCCGGCGGGCAGCTTGATTTCGCAGACGGTTCCTGCGGCTTGATATTCCTTCCAGCCGGAGCCGGCGAGGTAGCCGCGCGCGATGCATTCGACCGGCAGCGGTTGCGCCTTTTTCACGATCATGGATCGCTGCGAAAGCTGCGCGGCAAAGGGCTGGAGCGCGGCAGGGAATTCGCGCACGTCCGTGGCGATGAGGTGATTTTCCACGAAACCAAATCGCTGAAACCAGAACGCGGAGATCGACGTGAGGACGGCACCTTTGCACGGGATTGGATTGGGCAGAATGCAGTCGAACGCGCTGATGCGATCGGTCGCGACGAGGAGCAGATGTTCGCCGAGGTCGAAGATTTCGCGCACTTTGCCGGACGCGATTTTCGGGATGCCGGGGAGGTCGAGGGAATGGATGAGCATTTAAGATTTCGGATTGCGGATCGCAGCTTGATACAAGCCGCCCGTGTCCGGCACTGCCAATCTGAAATCGAACATCCCGCTCTTCATCGCCTTCCGCGTGCTCTTCAATGCGCGCTGGTATTATCCCGTGCTCGCGGTGCTCTTCATCGACTTCGGGCTGACGATCGAGCAATACGCGCTGCTGAATGTGGCGTGGGCGGCGGCGATCGTGGGGCTGGAAGTGCCGTCGGGTGCGCTGGCGGATTCGCTCGGGCGAAAGCGCATGGTCGTTTTCGCGGCAGCGCTGATGGTCATCGAGATGATGCTGTTCGCCTTCGCGCCGCGCGGGGCGTCGTGGCTCTTCTGGGTCTTCCTCGTCAACCGCGTGCTGAGCGGCGCGGCGGAGGCGAGCGCAAGCGGGGCGGATGAGGCGCTGGCTTACGATTCCCTCGCGGCGGAGGGTCGCGCGGACGAATGGCCGGGGGTTCTCGAACGGCTGATGCGCTGGCAATCGGGCGGCTTCTTCGTGGCGATGCTGCTCGGCGGCGCGGTGTACGACGCGCACACGTGGCAGTGGCTCGGCATCCCGCTTTCGCAGGAAACGACGATGCGTTTTCCGATCTATCTCACGCTGCTCAATGCCGTCCTTTGCCTGCTCGTCACCCTGCGCCTGCGCGAGCCCGGCGCGGCCCGCACGCACACTTCCTCCGGCGCGACGTGGCGCGCGACCGTCGCGGCGGGCCGCTGGATTTTGCAAACGCCGACCGCACTCGTCGTCATCCTCGCTGGCCTGTGTTTCGACAGTATCATCCGCCTCTTCCTCACGCTCGGCGGAAATTACTACCGGCTCATTAAACTGCCCGAAGCCTCGTTCGGCCTCATCGGCTCAGGCTTCGCGCTCATCGGCTTCTTCACGCCGCCTCTTTCCAAATGGCTCGTCGCGCACGGCTCGAAGCGCACGAATTTCAGCATCATCGCCGGGCTCACGCTCGCGGGGCTCATCGGCATTACCTTCGCGTGGCCGGGCTGGGGCGTGCTGCTCGTCGCGCCATTTGGCATCGCCATGTCGATGTCCGGTTTCTTCGTCTCGCACTATCTGAACGAAGCGGTCACCGACTCCGCCCAGCGCGCCACCGTGCTCAGCTTCCGCGGCCTTGCCTTCAATCTGGCCTACGGCGCAGTCGGCCTCCTGTTCGCCGGCCTCTCGCGTTCGCTCAGTGGCGCGGGAAATCAGGAGGCGATCTTCGCGCAAACGCTGCACTGGCTGCCGTGGTATTTTGTCGGAACGCTGATCGCGCTCGCGCTGGCCGCATCGCGCCTCAGCCGGCAGCGGCAGTAAATTTCCACACACCGCTCGCCACCCGCACGGTCGCGTGTTAAGTCCCGAGCCATGTCCCTCGCGCCCGCACTCCGCATCGTCCTCTACGAAGGCACCGGCACCCAGCCGCTCGACGCGACTGATCGCTACGCCACGATCGCTTCCCTGCTCGAGCGTGGCTACGCCGTGACCCGCAGCGCGCCCGACCGCCCCGTTTCTCCCGCCGACAGCTCATCGCTCTTAGTGCTCGGACGCTTCGGCGGCCAGACGCCAGAATTCGCAGAAAGCGAGGTGCCGCTCCGCTTCCAAGACATCACCGCGCTCGCCCCCGCGCAGATCGGCGACGCCGTGGAAACCGCCCGTGCCGAGACCGGCACCGCGCGTCACGGCGAATGGAAACCGTGGTTCCCCGTCATCGACTACGACCGCTGCACGAACTGCATGCAATGCCTCAGCTTTTGCCTCTTCGGTGTCTATGGCGTGGACGGCGAAAAGCAGATTCAGGTGCAGAACAACGACAACTGCAAAACCAATTGCCCCGCCTGCTCGCGCGTCTGCCCGGAAGCCGCGATCATGTTCCCAAAATACAAAGCCGGCCCGATCAACGGTGACATGGTGAGCGACGAGGACCTCAGCCGCGAGAAGATGAAAATCGACATCAGCGCCCTGCTCGGCGGCGATGTGTACGACATGCTCCGCCAGCGCAGCGAAAAGGCGAAGAGCCGTTTCAGCAAAGAGCGCGACGCCGACAAGGCGCTCGCCGAGCGGCAAAAGTGCCTAGTGAAACTCGCAAGCATGGGCGACATCCCACCCGAAGTCCTGATGTCGCTCCCCTCCCCGGAAGAAATCGCGAGGCGCGCTAAAGAAGCGCAAGCCAAAGCTGCGGCGGCTCTGGCGGCACAGTAGGTCGACCACTGAACTTGTAGGTTCGTTTCGAAGGAAAGAGCGAGTTCGCTTGATGATGCTCGATCCCTAAGAGGTTCTATGTGATTTCAGTAACGTGCTGCCCTCTCCAGAAATAGTCGCTGAACACCTTGAAACTTTACGCAAGCGGCTGATCGACATCAGCAATCGGAACAAGCTGGTCAGCTTTCGTCCGACGAAGAAGGCGTGCATCGAAGTCGCCTTTCCAAAGATCAGCGAACTGTATGCTCAGCTCACTGAGGGAGAGGAAGAGCTGCGCCTCCAACTCGGCGTCGAATACCTCGTGAAGGGAATTCGGAGCAAACAGAAGAGGCCGGGTGCAGAGCCCCAGCACGTTACTCGCCCCGACGCAGAACGCGCGCTGCAACAGGGACAGATTCTCTGCCGCCATGATGAAGGAGACCTCGACGCGCGCGCTGACTACATCCGCCGTGAAGCGAAAGCGGTGCTGGATGAGACGGGCATCAATCACCTTTATCTCGCGTTGGGTTTTCTCCGCTGGCGAGAGAGCGATGACTCCGAGCAGGACCGGCGCGCGCCGCTGTTGCTCATCCCGATCATCATCACGCGAAATGCGGAGGCCGGGCGCGGCGGCAGCCGCTACTTCACGATCGCGCACGATGGCGGCGATCTTTTTCCGAATCTCTCGCTAATGGAGCGCCTGCGCACGGACTTCGGCCTCGACTTGCCAAAGTTTGGGGAGGAATCGACTGATGCGGAGGAATACCTCGCCGAGGTGGCGCGAACGATTCGAGGCCGCCAGGGATGGGAGGTCGAGGAGACTGCGTTCATCAGCTTCTTCTCCTTCGCGAAGATGCGGATGTATATCGACCTCGACCCGGCTTGCTGGCCCAAGGGATGCGGACTGCTGCAAAACACGCTCGTCCAACAGATCCTCGAAGGCAGTCTTACGGAGACAGAAGAAGCTGGCTATGGCGGTGTCGATGTTACCGACGACCATCCGGTCGCTCACGATATTCCGCTCGTTGTAGAAGCGGACAGTTCGCAACACACGGCCATCCTGAAGACATGGGAAGGACGCAATCTCGTCGTCGAAGGTCCGCCGGGCACGGGCAAGTCGCAGACGATCACCAACATGATTGCGGCGGCTCTGCACCAGGGCAAAACCGTGCTTTTTGTCTCGGAGAAACTCGCGGCGCTGGAAGTGGTGAAGCGCAATCTTGACGTCGTCGGCTTGGGAGAGTTTTGCCTGGAGCTGCACAGTCACAAGACGCGCAAGCAGGAAGTTCACGCGGCCATGCGTAAAAGGATTCACTGGTCCCCTCCCACCGCCAATCGCTTCGAGGCGACACGCCAGCAGTGGCGTCGGCAGGTCGTGCAGCTCAAACAATATCTTGAGGCTTGCGGCCGGTGTCTCGGCCCTCGTGCGGAAGCAGCGTTTCGCATCATGGGGCGTGCGATCTCGCTCCGTGAGCGTGCCATTCCCGCGATCCGCGATCCGCTGTCGCGCTTGGATCTTGATGCGGAGAAATTTGACGACGCGCTGACGTGCTTGCAAGAGATTGGCCGGCATTTGCAGAACCCCGCGGACTTTCGTGATCATCCGTGGAAAGGATTCTTGTGCGAGCAAACCCGCGCGGGGGACGAGCTGGCGATCGAACGCGAGTTTGGCGTGCTGGCGCAGGAACTCGAAAGCGCGGCGTTGGAAGCTCGACGTTTCGAGGAGATGACAGCACCGGCTGCGTGCCCGTCTCCCGACGACACTGAACGCCGCGCTGCGTCAGGCGCGGAAGCTCTGCCGCCGCTGCCGCCCGAGCTAGCGTGCGAAGTTCTGCCGCGACTCGTCTCTGTCGAAAACTCGTCGGCACTCGTCGCGGCAATCGGGGACGCGCGGGCGCACGACGAGCATTTGCGGGCGGGGGCGGAGGTCTTGAGCGCCGGTGCCATTGCCCGCGGCGGGCTCGGCCAATGGCTGCGGCAGGCGAGCGAGATTGCCATCGCGCAGCGGCTCGGCGGCACGCCGATCTCCACCCTTCAAGAGACCCTGCCGTCGCTGGCCGAGGTCGCGGAGCTGGCCGCCGAGGCCGCGAACTTGGCGGTAAGCATCGCCAAACTCGAACTCGGCTCCGCTGCCACACTCCACGATTTGGAGCGCTTTCTGGTGCGTTTGCGCGTCTGCGGTTCCGCACCCACGTCGATTGAGCGCCTGCTCACACCGGAGCATCGCTTTCCCAACGCCGCCAACGTGCTCGCTGACGCGCGCGGGGAGACTGATCGCCTGACGGCTGTGCGGCAGCGGCTTGAAGCTACCTTTGCTCCCGGCGACGCACCCGATTCTCAGGGCGTGCAGGATTTGAAGAAACGATTGCGCACGACAGGCGGTCGATGGTTTTCGATCTTCAATCGAGACTACCGGGAAGCGCGGAAAACTGTGCTTGGGTTTTTGCGTTCCCGGAAGCTGCTCGTCTTTCCTGCCATCCTCGAATCCCTCGATCAACTCGAACAATGGCGCAAAAACACCGAGGATTTTACTGCGCGTCCTGAACTACGTAGTGTGCTCGGAGTAGGCTTTGCTGGTCTCGAAACCGATTGGCCAGCAGTCACCGCTGCTGTCGAGTGGGCGCTCGCCATGTCGCGGGAGGCGTTGCCGTGGGCGACCGTCGAGAAGATCGCCGAGCCGGAAGCGCAGCGACAAGTTCGAGAGTTTACCGCGCGTCTCGAAGCCGTGTTTCGCCGATTGGAAAGCTGCACTGCGGCGGCGAACGTGATTTTAGAACCGCTCTTCGAGGGACGATCCTATCGGAGCATTGAGCTGGAAGATTTTCGTCGCGTGACTGCGGAGTGGTCCGAATGGTTGCGACAGACTCTTGACGCCGTTTTTCCGGTAGCGATCCACAATAGCAGCACCTTCGAGCAACTCAGTGAAGCCGCGCGCCACATCATCGAAACGGAGCGGCTTGCAGAGTCATTGGCGAAAGACGAGGCCTTCAAAAAAGTCGTGGGCGCCAATGCGCGCGGGTTGGCGAGCGATTGGAAAGCGCTAACCATCACGCGCGGTTGGGTGGAGGAGATTCGAGCCCTCGCTCTGCCGGCTTCGCTGTTCGAGTGGCTGCTTTCTGGTGCCACCGCCGAACGTCTGATGACCGTGGATAAGATGCTCTCCACGTTTCGTGCGACTGTCGCGCGTTGCCAGTCGATCGTCAGTCGCTTGGAAGGCTACGGCACCGTGGAGCAGGCGTGGCTCTGGGGTTCGGACGGGGCGACGTGGACGGGTCGGTTGGAGCGGGCGCGCTCGATCAAAGCACAAGCGCACCTTTTACAGCAGTGGGCTCTTTTCCGAAAGCTCTACATCCGGGCGGACGAACTGGCGGCACGCTTTGCGGTCGATCAGGTGCTCGATGGAACGCTGCCACCAGAACAGGCACACGAGGCGTTCGATCTCGCGGTCAATGAATTCTATGGCTACGAAATCCTGCGGACATTCCGAGAGTTGGAAACCTTCACGCATGAGTCGCGGCAGCATCTTTCGGAAAGCTTTCGTAAAACGGATCGCGAGCTTTTGCAGCAAGCTCAGGCTCTCGTCGCCCAACGGGCAGCGGATCGGCGTCCGCCTCCTGGCATTGGAAGGGGCGCACTAAGAACGTGGACCGAATGGCCGCTTCTCCAGCATCAGACGAATCTTCAGACCCGGCACCTTCCCATCCGGCAGCTCATGCAGCGCGCTGGGAGATCGGTCCTGGCGTGGAAGCCATGCCTCATGATGAGCCCGCTCTCCGTCGCACAATATCTGGACCCGAGCTGCGCTCCGTTTGACCTCGTGGTGATGGATGAGGCCTCACAAATTCGGCCCGAAGACGCTCTCGGTGCCGTCGCTCGCGCCAAACAAATCGTGGTCGTCGGCGATACGAAGCAGATGCCGCCGAGCAATTACTGGAGCCGCATGTTGAACGAGGAAGACGATGACGAAGATACCGATGAGGAAACCGTTGGTCGCGGTGTAGCCCAGGACTCGGAGTCGATCCTGGAATGCGCCAAGAATGCCTTCCCGCCCGCGCAGCGCCTCCTCTGGCACTATCGGAGCCAGCACGAAAGCCTCATCCGGTTTTCAAACTACGCCTATTACGATGAGGAGCTGATCGTCTTTCCCGCGGCGAGCGATGACGCGGGACGGCTCGGCATTAAGTTTCACCACCTGCCGGAGGGTCGTTATAAATCCGGTGCGCGCGTGAACGAAATCGAAGCGGAGATCGTGGCGCGCGCTGCCCTCGCCCACTTGATGGAAAACCCATCGGAGACGCTGCTCGTCGCGACTTTCAATCGTCCCCAGCAGGAGTTGATTGATGCCTTGGTCGATAAGTATGCCGCGGAAGATGGGGCGATGCTCGAGCGTTTGGAGGAAGCACGTCAGCATGCGAAAGAGCCATTTGCGGTGAAGAATTTGGAGAACGTTCAGGGTGACGAACGCGACGTCATTTATGTCTCCTGCACTTACGGTGCCGATCTCAACTCCGGGAAAGTCATGCAGCGATTTGGCCCAGTGGCTGGTGCAGGGGGGGCGGCGTCGCTTGAATGTTCTGTTCACGCGAGCAAAGCAACGATTGGAAGTCTTCAGCTCAATGACTCACGACCAAATCTTAGGGCGGCCTGGCGAGCCGAATGGCGTGAACGATCTTCGCGATTACCTTCGTTTCGCGCAGACGGGCATCCTTGCCGATAGCGGAAAGAGGACCGGCCAGGCACCGGATTCCTATTTTGAGGAAGCCGTGATGCGAGTGGTCGAAAGCGCAGGTTTGCGCGCCGTCCCACAGGTCGGAGTGAGCAGTTACCGCATCGACATCGGCGTGGAGCATCCTTCCCGGCCTGGCGAATTCATCCTCGGCATCGAATGCGACGGCGCAATGTATCACTCCGCGAAAACCGCCCGCGACCGCGACCGTTTGAGGCAAGAGGTGTTGGAAAGACGCGGCTGGAAGATTCACCGCATCTGGTCCACCGATTGGTTCCGCCAAAACCAAGCCGCCAAGGCGCGGCTCCTTGCGGTGCTTCGTGCTCTTGGGTGACGCCGGCGAGTCGCTAATCCGGCTTGCCGCTCACCCGTCACACTGAGACAAACGCCCCACTCCCATGCAAAACATCGGCATTGCCATCATCGGTTGCGGCGGCGTCACGCTGCAAAATCATCTCCCTGGAATCGCGCTCTGTGCGGATACGAAACTCGTCGCACTTTGCGATGCGAACGCCGAGACGCTCGCCCGCGCGCAGAGCGACACGGGCCTCACGATCGCCTCCACCGACTACACGGAAATCGTGAAGCGAGATGACGTTCACGCCGTCATCATCGCGACTCCGAATTTCACCCACCTGCCGATCGCGCTCGCCGCCATCGCCGCTGGGAAACATGTGATGTGCGAAAAGCCGCTCGCCTTAAATCACGCGGACACGCTGACCATGGTGAATGCGGCGGAGCAGGCGGGCGTGCGGCACATGACGGCGTTCACGTATCGCTTCGTGCCCGCCATGCGTTACCTCGGGCATCTCATCGCGCAGGGCGATCTCGGGACGCCGTATCATTATCGCTCGTGCCGGTTGCAAGATTGGGGCACGCGGAATCTCGGGTGGCGTCAGGTGAAGAAACTCGCGGGCACCGGCGAACTCGGC
>JANLQB010000047.1:0-6622 GCA_031367565.1 Verrucomicrobiota bacterium | reverse complement strand
TGCTCGCTCGCGAAAGTTTTTCCGAACGCCTGCGCGGTCTCCACGAAGACGACATCGTTGAGCAGCGTGAGCGCTTGCAGCGGGGAATTGGAAACGTCCCGGCGGGCGATACAGGCTTCGCCGGTCGGCGCGTCGAAGGTGGTGAGCATCGCGTAGGGCGCGGTGCGCTTGATGAAGGTGTAGAGACCGCGGCGATAGCGATCTTCGCCCGCGCTCGCGGTCCAGGTGCCACCACCGTAAGCGACTTCGCTCACGCCCGGCTGCTGCGGCGGATACACACTCGGGCCGCCGACTTTTTTGGAAAGCAAGCCGGCGGAAAATAGCGTGGAATCGCGAACGATTTCCGCATCGAGCCGCCCGCGCGGGCCGCGCGCGAGCCATTTGTTTTCCCCATCTTTCGCCAGCAGTTCCGGCGTCACCCGCGACGACTGCCGGTAGGTCGCGCTCGTCACGATGAGCCGGTGGAGTTTTTTCAAAGACCAGCCCTGATTCACAAATTCCACCGCCAGCCAGTCGAGCAGTTCGGGATGCGACGGCGCGTCGCCTTGATAGCCGAAATCCTCCGTCGTCCGCACCAGCCCGCGTCCAAAAAGAATCGCCCATTGACGGTTCACGGTGACGCGCGCGGTCAGCGGATTTTCCGGCGACACGAGCCAGCGCGCAAACGTCAGTCGATCCGCCTTCGCACCGGCGGGCAGCCCTGGCAGGAAGCCAAACACGCCCGCTTCGACGCGATCCGTCGGCTGCATGAATTCACCGCGATTATGAATGAACGTCGGGCGGGGATTTTCCGACGGGCGTTCGCGAAAAACGAGCGTCGTGCCAGCCGCGATCGGTTTGCGTAAATCGCGAATCGTCTTCGCATTCGCCGCGAGTTCCGGCGCGGTCAGGAGAAATTGTTCGCGCAGTTTCGCGCGCTGATCGGCGGCGAGTTGCGCGTCGGGCAGCGCGAGCAGGCGGGAGATTTCATCTGGAATTTCTCGCGCCACCGCACCGCGGGTATCGGTCGTGAACGAAATGCGAAACCGCCCGAGCGAGCACGCGTAGTGACGCCCAAACATCATCTTCAGCGAAAGCTCGCGCGTCTCCGCCAGCGGCGCGGCGAGTTGAAAGACGGCTTCATTTGCCTCGCCCTCACGTCCGCTCGTGGACCAGCCAGTCTGCGGATCGCCGTCGATCGCGAGCGCCGCCGTGGCCGGTGCGCCGCCCATTGCATTGTTTGCGTAGCTCTGCGTCGCCTTCGCAAACTTCACCGTCCGCCCATCGGCGTTCGCTTCAAATTCTCCCATGAAAAAATCGCCCTTCGGCCCTTCGTAATACGTCATCCCCGGCCCGTGATTTGGCAGCCGATCATCCGGCATCGCTTCCACCCGGATCGCCGTCGCGCCGCGCGGCACGTTCGCAAATTTCAAATCATACGTGTCCGCCTTCGTGATGTCGCCACTTCCAAAAATCGACCCATCCGCCTGCACCGTCAGCAGCGGCATGTTTGATTTCGCTTCGATCGGCCGCAGCGTCGTCCACGCAACATTCCGCTCACGTTCCGTGGCCAGCCATTCGGCGAAGCGCTTTTCCACGATTTCCTTCCGCCGCTCCGTCAACGGCTTCGTGTCGGGCAAAGCCGTTGTGCCGAAACTCAAGCGCGGACGACCGATCGTATGCTGACTGCCGTGGCGTTGATCGATCCTCACCACGATGCGCGTTCCACCAGGAAATCCGATCGCGTCTTTCAACGTAAAAATCGCCGTCTTCGTCTCGTTCAAAATTTTGCCCGGCACATGGACCGCCCAGCCGGTTTTCGGATCGTCATCGAACGCCGCCGTGACGGGAAAACCATTCTGCTCCGCGTCCGCCGTCGCGCTCACGATCGCGACCGGCACCGTCTTTTCCGGCGCGAATTTGGGAGCCGCAAAAATGACGACATCGGTGAGCACGAAATTCCCATGCCCTACGCGGCCCGGTCCTTTGTTCGGCAGCGATTCGTCCGAAATCGCCTCCAGCCGCACGTGATCGATGCCAGTCTTTTCCGTTTCAAAAACAAACGTGTAGCTGTCTGCATCGAGCCCCGGCGCGGCGAAAAGCGCAGAGCCATCTTCGAGCAACTTCGGCATCTCGCCGGACTTCGCTTTCACCTCGATCGGTCGTGGCGAATCCCACCGCACTTCGCCCTGCTCGATCGGCCATTTGTCCGCTAACTCCGCGAGCGATTTCGCGAGTTGCTGATTCCGCGCCGCCTGCTGCGCCACCGCATCCGGTGCGGGCAGATCGTATTCCGGTTCGTCGGCGTTATTCAGGAACGCCATCATCTGGTAATATTCGCGATGCTGGATCGGATCGAATTTGTGCGTGTGGCATTGCGCGCAGCCGACGGTCAGGCCCATCCACGTCACGCCCGTCGTTGCGACGCGATCGGTCAGCGCGTGAAAACGAAACTCGAGCGGGTCGATCCCGCCTTCTTCATTCAGCATGGTGTTCCGATGAAATCCGGTCGCGATGATCTGAGCGCGCGTCGCATTCGGCAGCAGATCCCCGGCAAGTTGCTCGATCGTGAATTGATCGAACGGCTCGTCCGTGTTCAGCGCATTGATCACCCAATCGCGCCACGGCCAGATGCTCCGCGTGCGATCTTTTTCGTAGCCGTTCGAGTCCGCGTAGCGCGCGAGGTCGAGCCAGCGACGCGCCCAGCGCTCGCCATATTTTGGGGACGCCAGCAGGTTGTCCACGAGCGTTTCGATTGCGGACTGTGGATTGCGGATTGCGGATTGGACGAAGGCGTCCGCTTCCTCCGGCGTCGGCGGCAGGCCAATCAAATCGAGATAAAGGCGGCGGCAAAGCGTGTAAGGATCGGCCTCGGGCGACGGCGCGAGCCCCTGCTTTTCCAACCGTGCGCGGACGAATGCATCGATCGGATTTCCGCCCGCGTTTCCCGGAATCGCCGCCTGCTTCGGCGCGACGAAGGCCCAATGCGCGTCATACTTTGCGCCCGTTTCGATCCAGCGTTTCAGCACATCGCGCTGCGCATCCGTTAGCTCTTTTTTCGTCGCTGCCGGCGGCATCGCTTCCTCTTCGTCTTGGGAAAAAATCCGCGTCAGCAATTCGCTTTCATCCACCTTCCCCGGCACGATCGCGTGCGTACCGGACTTCGCCGGCTTCAGCGCTTCCTCGCGCACATCGAGCCGCAGCTTGGCCTTGCGCGATTTGTCATCCGGCCCGTGACACTTGAAGCAGTAGTTGGAAAGGATCGGCCGCACCTCGCGATTGAAATCCGGTGCATCCGTGGCGCGTAAAACGGGCAGCGCGAAAAAGAGCGCGGCAAAAGTGAAGATGGAAACTTTCATGTCGGCAACGAAACGGAACGTAACACTCGCCATCTGCAAGCGCCTCATTTCTTAGACGGCAGACTCGCGAGCGCTGCGCCGAGTTCGTCGAGCCCGTCGATCCGCGCGAGCACTTCGCGCAGCCGCGCAAGAGCGGTCGGGATGTGTTCGAGAAACTGCTTACGCTCATCGAGATGGCCGAGCTTTCCATAAGCACCGAGCGCCTGCATGAGCCGTTGCATCGCGCAGCGATCGTAGAGCGCGCGGAAGTGCGGATTGTCTTTCTGACCGGGGCCGTGCAGGCCGCTGAGATAATGGCCGAGAAGTTCTTCGCGCTCCTCCGCGCTGAGATCGACGTAAGGATCGAGCAGCAGCGACGCGAGATCGTAGGCGGCGAGTCCGGGGCGCAGACCTTGGAAGTCGATGAGGCAGACTTCGCCGTCGCGCACGAGGATGTTCTGGCTTTGAAAATCGCGATGCACGAGGCAGCGCGGCTCGGCTGCGAGTGCGTCGGCGATTTCGCGGAGACGCGTGAGGCTCGGCCGATCGGTGATTCCGAAATGGCGTCCGAGACAGTGCTCGAAAAAATAATCCTGCTCCCAGCGATACAACGCCGTGTCGAAAACGGGCTGGAGGATTTTCAAAGTCGCCGCGCCCGGATCGGCATGCGCCTGCGTGTGCAGGATGAGCGCTTGATCCAGCGTGCGCTGGTAAAGTGCGCGCCGCACGCGCCACGGCGCATCGCGAAAGCTCCACAAGTCCGTATCGCCCGCGTCTTCCATGAGGATGAGTCCCTCCGTTTCATCGTGAAAATGGACCGTCGGCACGCGCACGCCGACGCTCGTGAGAAAGCGCCCGATCGCCACGTAGTGTTTGTTTTCCGGCCGGTCCGCGCCGTAACGCACGAGGATGAGCGAAGGCCCGCCCGCATGCAGCCGCCAGAATTTGCGGCCCGAACCCCCTTTTTCGATGGGTTCGACGGAGACATTTTGACGAAAAGAATCAGCGTGCATGACGAGGCGAGTGTTCCGCGTTTCCTATGCACTGGCCAGTGCGGAGTCGTGCGGAAAACTGGCACCGGAACGCCATCGGTTTGTGGCTGAAACGGCGTGCGCTTTCCAGACCGCGCCGTCCTTCACTCCACAGCGAAATCCCGATCAATGTGCGTGCCCTCGGCGCGCGCTCCATCGGTCACGATACACCGCTCCAACACCGCTCCCGGCGCGACCTCCGCGTTTTCCCAGATGAGGCAATCCCGCAAACGCGCACCGTCGCCGATGCGCGCTTTCGCGCCGATCGCGGTCGCACCTTCGATGACGGCGCTCGGTGAAATCTGCGCGCGCGGATCGATCCAATTGTCCGCGGGCATCTTGCGGTCGGCCATCCACCGATGCACCGCGAGATACTGCTCGCGCGTGCCGAGGTCCCACCAGTTCCCCTCGTCGATGATGATCCCGCCCAGCTTCGATCCAGCGCGGATCATGTCGCAAAAAATGGGGATAACGCTGACTTTCGTGCGCGCCGGGATGCGCATGAGAAATTCCGGCTGCACGATGTAAATTCCGGTGAAAAGAAAGCGCGGCTCGATCGTGGGATCCAGTCGGCGTCCGATGTCGGTGATGCGCCCGCTCGCTTCATCGAAGGCGATTTGAAGCGGGCCGTCTTTGCTGCGCAAAACGAGCGTCACTTCATTCCCGCTCGCAGCGTGATGCCCTAGCGCGCGACGCAGCGGGAGGTCGGTGAGGATGTCGCCATTGTGGACGATGAACGGCTCATCGCCGAGCAAGTCCTCGACGTTTTTGATCCCGCCCGCCGTCTCCAGCACGTCCGGTTTTTCCTCGCGAAAATCCAGCGGCATTCCGCGGTACGCCGACTCGGGAAAGGCCGTGGCATAAGCCTCCGCGGCCCAATGCGTATTCACCACGAGCATCTCGATGCTCTGCTCTCGCAACCGGTCGAAGGTGTGCGCGATGAGTGGGCGATTGACGACCGGGATGAGCGGCTTCGGGCGGCGATCCGTGAGCGGGCGGAGCCGCGTGCCGAGCCCGGCGCCGAGGACGAAGGCGGTGCGGATGAGGCGGATCATCCTGTAGCTTTCGGCGCAACGAGTTCAGGTGCGTATGGCGGCAGGAATTTCCGGATCTCCGCGCACAGCCCGTCCTTCTCTTCTTCGGCCAAGCGCGATCCGAGGCGAATCCTTTGGGACTTTGCCGTGATCTCGATGCCGCATACGGGCTCGTAGTCTTCTCGATAAAACTCGGCCTTTTCAACGCTCACGACCGCGACGGCACGTCGCTCGATTAGCGATCCTTCCGGTTGGACGAGCGGCGCGGGCATGACTCGCCCTACTCCATCCCGAGACGCTCGCGGCCTGCCGGCGAGATGCGTTCGGGCGACCACGGCGGGTCCCACACGAGTTCGACATTCGCGGCGGCGACGCCGGCGACAGTGAGCATCCGCTGCTCGGCATCCGCCGCGAGCGATGGGCCCATTCCGCATCCGGGAGCGGTGAGCGTCATCTTCACGCTCACGCGTTTACCGCGTTCCTCATCGGTCGTTTCGAGGCTGTAGATGAGTCCGAGGTCCACGATGTTCACCGGGATTTCCGGGTCGTAGCAGTTGCGAAGTTGCTCCCACACTTTCTCCACATCGAACGGTCCATCCCCCACCGTGCCCGTCTCCAGCACGGCCTGCCCGAGCGCGTCGCCGTCTTTTCCGGCGATGCGGAAAAGCCCGGACCGATTTCCCACATGCACGGTAAAAGTCCCGCCGAGCGCCTGCGTGATGATGACCGCCGTCTCCGCCAGCAGCGTTGTTTTTTCCCCGCTCGGAATCTGCACCGCCTCGACCTCGCGGGTCAGCGGGATGAAGCCCCCGTCGCTCATCAGCGCTGCACCTTCCAACGCGTCTCGGGCGTGAGGTTGATGTCTTCTTTCGCCACGCTAAAGCCGCACGCTTCCATGAGAAACGTGACGCCTTCGCGATCCGCCATCGTCTGCTTCAAGCTGTGCGCGAAAAGTTCGATGTATTCCTTGTAGCTTTCGAGCGCGAGCGCGCCATCGCTCACGTAGCGGGCGAGCTCTTCATCATGGCTCTCGATCATGTCGAAAAGCGCACGCCGCAGCTTCTGCCGCATCACGGGATCGACGACGAGTTTGAACGGATTCGCGCCGGGATCGGCGGGGACGGCGTCCTTGGAAATATCGAACGGGAGCGTGGTGAGCGTCCTCTCGATGGATGTGTCATTCATGAGTTTGTTTTTTGGATGTGAACGCCGCGCATATCGAGTCCGCGCGTGCGGGAGC
>JANLQB010000032.1:0-2220 GCA_031367565.1 Verrucomicrobiota bacterium | reverse complement strand
CGTCCAGCGCGTCACTTCGCCCGTCGCAACCTCCAGCGAATACGCATCCCGCGAAGCCCGCGCGGAGCTCAGCGTAAAGCCGAGGTCGCGCCCATTTTCATGCCACTCGACGCCACTGATCACGCCGACGGGAATCTTCGGACGCGGTGCTTCCTTGCCGGATTCGACATCGAAAAGATGTAGCGCACTCGCGCCATCTTCGTTCACCAAAAACGCCATCGCCTTTCCGTCCGGCGAGAGATCAAAACTCGAAACGTCCCACGACAAACCCGCAGTGAGAATCGTCCGCGCCCCGTTCGCGAGATCAAGCCGCACGAGTTGCGTGAACTCCGAACCCTCGTCACTGAGCAGGAAAACGCTTTTCCCATCGCGCGAAAACTTCGCGCCTTCGTGCACCGCCTTCTCCGGCGTGAGCGGCTTCGTTTCCTTGGCCGCGAGATCGAGCAGATACGCGTGGCTTTCGCTCGCGGACACCAAGTCTGTCAGCAGCAACTTCGTCTCATCGTCACTCCAATCGCTCACGCTCCATCCCCCGCCCGCCCGCTCCAGCACGAGCTTGTCGGTCGTCGGATCGGCGGGATTCATCGTGTAAATGTCCGTGTCTTTCCCATTGCGACGCGTGGACGTGTAAGCAAACTGCTTCCCACTGCGCGCCCAGCGTGCGCCGCTGTTTCGCGACCTGCCATCGGTCAGCAGCGTCGTGCGTCCGTCCGCGAGGTCGTAGCGGTGAAGCTGGTAAAATTCCCCGCCGCCCGAATCCTGCGCGAAGACGATGAACTTGCCCGTCTTCGGCCGAAACGATCCGCCCGCGATCGGCTCCGCTCCAAAAGTAAGCTGCCGCCGGTCCCCGCCCGGCATTTTTACGAGATGAAGCTGCGCGGTGTCCGCGAAGCGTGTGCTGATCAGCATCTCGCGCCGCTGCGGATGCCAGCTCTGCATCGCCGCCGCCCGGAATTCCAGATACCGGCTCACATCCGTGCGCAGGTCCGGCGTGATCGGGGGGACACCATCGGCGACGAGATTGTCGGGCACTTGCGCGAAGACCGCTGCGCTGGTGAGGAGGAGGGCGGAGAGAAGGAAACGCATGACGCCTTTCTAACGACTCGCAGCGGGAAGGCAATTCATGGAGGAATCTCGATCGTGCCCCGACTCCTCCTCGCACTCCTCCTTTTCCTCACCGCTCTGCCTGCCCGCAGCGCGGAGCATGGCGCGTGGGAAATCTGGGATGATTGCCAGTTTGCAGCCGACAAGTATTTCGACGGCGACAGCTTCCATGTGAAGCACGGGCCTTACTCCGCGATCATCCGGCTCTATTTCGCGGATGCGCCGGAGACGGACGAAGGCTACGGCGCGCGGATCGCGGAGCAGGCCGCGTATTTTCGCGCGTCACCCGCGGCGGTGCTGATTAACGGAAAGAAAGCGAAGGAGCTCACGGCGCGTTTTCTCGCGGTCCGACCATTTCGCGTCATCACGCGGCGGCAGGTCGCGCCGGGGGCGAGTCGGAGCGAGCGCATTTACGGCATCGTGGAAAGTGGCGGGCGTCGCCTGGATGCGGTGCTGGTCGCTGCGGGTTTTGCGCGAGTGAACGGCGAGTCCGCGGACTACCCGGATGCTGCGACGGCGAAGCGCGCGGTGGCGGATCTGCGGGCGCTGGAGCTTCAGGCGTCGAAGGCGCGGCGCGGGCTTTGGGTGCGGGCGGGCTTTGTGGAGTCGATGGATGATGTGCTCAAACCCTCGACGGCGGATAGCCCGGCGAAGCTCGCGCGCCGCATCAATTTGAACACGAGCACGCAGGCGGAACTGGAATCGCTGCCCGGCATCGGGCCGAAGACGGCGGAGCAAATCATCCGCGCGCGTCCGCTGAAGGATTTGGCGGCGTTTGATGCGCTGCCAGGGATCGGGCCGAAGACGATCGAGAAATTACGCGAACTCGTGAGCTTTTGATGGGAGGGCAATCCGGTCGTGTCTTCTGGCGATGGGCTGCTAAGTTTTTGTGGGGTTCGTTCGTCCAATCCTTTAACCACCCGACTCCCATGAAACGTCTGCTGCTTCCCCTCGCCCTGCTCGCCGCGCATCACGCGTTTGCCTTCTGCGGCTTCTACGTCGCCAAGGCGGACACGAAACTTTTCAACAAAGCGTCGCAAGTCGTCCTGACGCGGAATGACGACAAGACGGTGATGACGATGGCGAATGATTTTCGCGGCGATCCGAAGGAATTCG
>JANLQB010000029.1:0-8880 GCA_031367565.1 Verrucomicrobiota bacterium | reverse complement strand
CTTCTCGGGCACCGACACCACGCTCGGCCTCGCGCTCGCGAACACCGGCTCGTGGTTCCCCTTTTTCTCCCCGCTCCTCGGCTGGCTCGGCGTCGCGCTCACCGGCAGCGATACGGCTTCCAATGTCCTCTTCGGCAACCTCCAAAAAGTCACCGCCGAACAACTCGGCATCTCCCCGATCCTCACCGCCGCCGCCAACAGCTCCGGCGGCGTGATGGGCAAAATGATCGACGCCCAAAGCATCGTCGTCGCCAGCGTCGCGACCGGCGGCCACCCCGACAGCCCGAGCGCGGGCGCGATCCTCCGCGCCGTCTTCTGGCACAGCCTCGCGCTCGCCCTCCTCGTCGGCGTCCTCGTGATGCTTCAGGCGCGGCTATTTCCGTCGATCATCCCCGCGCCCTGAATTTCCTCCGCAGCACTGGACAGCAACGCGGGGCCTGCTCATCTTCCCCGCCTCATGGCCCAACGCACCTGGCTAGTCATCGTTCCCGCCCTCCTCGCCTCAGTCTCGGCTTTCGCGCAGCCGAACGAGTTAAAGAAGAGCGTCGCCCGCATCAACGTCACCGCGCAGGAAGCGAACTATCGCATCCCGTGGCTCCCAGGAAATAGCGGCGGCGGCTCGGGTACGGGGTGGGTCGTGGAAGGCGATCGCCTCGTCACCAATGCGCACGTCGTCAGCAATGCGCGCTTTATCACGCTGGAAAAAGAGAACGATCCGAAGAAGTACATCGCGACCGTGGAGCACATCGCGCACGACTGCGATCTCGCGCTGCTCAAAGTGGAAGACCCCACGTTTTTCAAATACACCAAGCCACTCGCCATCGGTGGCATCCCCGAACTCGAATCCACCGTGTCCGTCTTTGGCTACCCGATCGGCGGCGAGCGGATGAGCGTCACGCAGGGCGTCGTTTCGCGCGTGGATTTTCGCACTTACTCGCACTCCGTCGTGGATTCGCATCTCACCGTGCAGATCGATGCGGCGATCAACCCCGGAAACAGCGGCGGCCCCGTTTTGCAGGGTGGAAAAGTCGTCGGCGTCGCCTTCCAAGGCTACAGCGGCGACGTCGCACAGAACGTCGGCTACATGATCCCGACGCCCGTCATCAAACACTTCCTCAAAGACGTGAAGGACGGGAAATACGATCGCTACATGGATCTCTCGATCACCACTTTTCCCGCGCCGAACAAAGCAATGCGCCAGGCACTCGGGCTGCCGGACGATGATCGCGGCGTGATGGTCACGAATGTCCTCAGCGGCGGAGTCGCGGCGAATATATTGCGCAAGGGCGACGTCATCCTCGCGGTCGATGGGCTCAATGTCGCGAGCGATGGCTTCATCGAGCTCGAAGGCGAGCGCGTGCCGATGGCGGAAGTCGCGGAACGGAAATATCTCGGTGACTCCGCAAAGTTTTCCATCCTGCGCGATGCCAAGCCGATGGATGTCGATGTCAAGTTTACCGGCGCGTGGCAGTATAATATCCAGGCAAACCGCTACGACGAACAGCCCGCCTTCGTCCTCCTCGGCGGACTCCTCTTTCAGCCGCTCTCGCGCAACCTGATGAGCGCCTACACGTTTCAAAATCCGCGCATCGACTACTATTTTGAATACTTCATCTCGAAGGAAATCTACGAAGAACACCCGGAGATCATCGTCCTCACCGCGATTCTCGCCGATCCGCTGAATACTTACCTCAGCGAATTCCGTGAACAGATCGTCGATGAAATCAACGGCAAGAAGATCAAGACGCTCAAAGAAGTCGCCGCCGCGTTTGAGGAAAAACCGGAGTATTACGTCATCAAATTTGTCGGCGCAGGCCGTCCGCTCGTCCTGGAACGCGCCGCCGTCGAAGCCGCCCGCGAACGGATCAAGACACGCTACAACGTGACCGAGGAACAGAACCTCCCAGCCAGCTAAACTTCCCCCCATGCGACTCCTCCTTCTCTCGATCCTTCTCTTCGTCACCGTCGGCTCCCCAGGGCAAGCCGCGGACGCCAAGCCCGCGAAGAAACTCTCCGTCATCCGCGTCAACGTCACGAATCAGCCGTGGGATTTCCTCCGTCCATGGGGCAAACGTCCGCCGTATTCGCGACGCGCCATCGGCGCAGTTCTGCCAGGTGGAAAAGTCATGGTCACCGCCGAGATGGTTTCCAACGCCACCTTCCTGGAATTTGAGTCGCCCGAGGGCGGAGTCAAAGTCCCCGCGACCATCGACGTCGTGGACTACGAGGCAAACCTCGCGCTCTTGAAGACCGACGACCCCGAGTTTCTCAAAGCGTATGCGCCCCTCGAACTCACCCCCGCGCGCATCGGCGATAACCTCGCCATCTGGCAGCTCGAAGCCACCGGCGCGCTGCTCGTCACGCCCGGCACCCTCACTTCCATCGAGGCCTCGCGTTATCCCATCTCCGATTCGCCGCTGCTCATCTATCGCCTCACCGCCAATCTCCAGTTCCGCGACAGCAGCTTCACCATGCCGGTCGTCCGCGAAGGAAAACTCGCCGGCATCCTCATGCGCTTCGATAACAACTCGAAAAACATCGAGCTCATCCCCACGCCCGTCATCGAACACTTCATGAAAGACGCGTCCGATGGCAAATACGACGGCTTTCCCCGCGCCGGCATGGGCTTCGCCAGCACGCGCGACCCGATGTTTCGCCGCTACCTCGGCCTCGGTGCCGGCGTCACGGGCGGCGTCTATGTCACCCAGGTTTTGAAAGACAGCCCCGCCGCGAAATCCGGCCTCCAAGAAGGCGACACCATCATCGCCGCCGCAGGCGAGCAGGTCGATCAGGACGGCAATTACGAAGACCCGGAATACGGCAAGCTCGCCATCAGCCATCACCTCTCCACGAAACACTTCGTCGGCGAAACCGTCGGCATCACCATCGTCCGCAAAGGGGAAACGAAAGAACTCAGCATCGTCCTCGACCATCGTGGCCCAGAAGACTACGTCAGCGACCCGTACGTCATCGACCGTGCGCCGAAGTTCTACATCCTCGGCGGCCTCGTCCTCCAGGAACTCAGCCGGCAGTATTTGAAAGAGTTCGGCACCGACTGGCAAAAGCGCGCCCCGGACGACCTCATCTACCTCGACCGTTTCCAGAGCGACATCTACCCCGACGGCTCCAGAAAAATCATCATCCTCAGTCGCGTCCTCCCGAGCGACGCCACCATCGGCTACGAGCAACTCCGCGGCCTCGTCGTCACCGCCATCAACGGCGTCCCCCTCAACGGACTAGCCGATCTCCCCGGAGCCATCGCCCAGGCGGAGAAAGGTCTGCACAAAGTAGAATTCAGCAGCGACCCCGGCACCATCTGGCTCGACGCCGCCGCCGCCGAAGCCATCGGCCCGACGCTCAAACAAGGCTACCGGATTCCGATGTTGCAGCGCTTGAACTAGGCAGCGCCAGCGAAAGACGAACGCGCGCCCAAAGGCAATTTGGAAGCGAGATTGCCGAACTTATTCCAGTCGACGAAAAACATGAAGGGAACGCTGAGCGCCAACAGCACTCAGATACCTCCACGCAGGCTCAAGCGTAAGGTTACTTCCTTCGATTGACACTCTGAACGGACCCATCGGCAATTGCTGATTCTCGCCATCGTAAAGGTGGATGTGCGTCGGTTTAACGTTCCCGCCATCGCTGTGTATTGGAAATCGCGGGTCGGTAATGAGCAAAGAACCGTTATCGCGAAAGTCCCATATCTCCCCAGCATCATCGACCCACCTACCCACAATTCGCTTAGAATCCGATTTACTAACCCACCTTCACCCACGCTTTGGAACGTGGGGCGTACTCGCAGCCTAACCTGGGTCGTCCCGCTCGCGGGACACCTGTCGCCATAAGATTGAGCCGCCCCCACGTTCCGCTTCACCCGACCGATCAGTCAACTGGTGCTGACCCCCGGGCCAGGCACGAATACGAGTTTGGAAGCTAAAACAAAATCGGCCCTCTCCACCGACGCGGAAGCCTTCACCAAAGAGCCACCGACCATCAATCAGAGCGGTCCTGCGGACCAAGCCGTTGGATGGGGGAACCACCGAAGCGGCGGCGGGTGGGCGGGTGAGCCGTTTCCCCCAAACCCCTTCCTCTCAGGGGAACATCTCCTCCCCTTCCCCACCCGCCATGTAACCAAAAAGAAGAAAAACTCACACGCTCACTTGACCCTTTCATCCGGGTTAGGCCGTTGGTTGTCTTGGAAAATAACGCACATTCGGAAAGTCTTTGAAGTGCTCGTCCTGCGTCCAGAGAGTCGCTTCGTGGCGCATTGCCGTCGCGTAAATGATGCTGTCTGCCAGCGGCAGCGGATGGCGCGCAGCCTCCAGCGCCAACGCACAATCCAAGTCGATAAGCTGGCCGCCTTGCATCATGCTGGCGACTTGGAGCGCGTCATCCTCGCCGCGCTCTCGAAGAACCTTCTTGAAGACCTCGTAAATGGAAATGACCGGCACGAAAAGGTTCTCGGCGTCCTCAATGGCGGAGGCGAACAACGGGGCGCGCTCGCTGTCCGTGAAGTATTCGAGCCAACCGGACGAATCGACGACGTTGGCGGCGCTCACAGACGGTCATCCTCCCGTTCGATGGTCGTGTCCATGCCACGGAGGAAGCCGCGCATCTGCTGAATCGGGCGAACGGGGATGAACTCTACTCGGTTGGCGTAGCGCAAAACACGAAGCTTCTCGCCTGCCGTGAGATGCAGCGCCTCCCGAATGGCCTGAGGAATGACGACCTGAAATTTAGGTGAAAGAGTGACGGTATCCATATCGATACGTGCACCGTAGGACGGTCCTCTTATCGATGCAAGCGCGCGAATCGCCCTAGTAAGAGAGTAGGCGAGAAGCGTGCGCGGGGGCCAGCACTTTGGCTGCGCGGCCGCTTTCGCTTCCGACCCCTCATCAAACCGTGCAGGCGGTTTTCCCGCACACGGCTTTCCGAGTTCCATTCATGCGTTTGGCCTTTGGCTTTCAGGCAGCGGTCCACGCCGCGTGGCGCGGCGGGGTCCAGAGTCCGTATGGGGTTTCGAGTGGCTCGTTGGGGTAGGGTGATAGAGAAGGGGTCA
Organism: Verrucomicrobiota bacterium; assembly: GCA_031367565.1. Lineage (GTDB taxonomy): Bacteria > Verrucomicrobiota > Verrucomicrobiia > Chthoniobacterales > Chthoniobacteraceae > JANLQB01. The sequence goes on along the minus strand of JANLQB010000029.1, from coordinate 3,821 downwards.
CAAAGCCAAAACGCGGAAAGTAGCCAACCGCGTGGCCAACATCCTCAGAATGGCCGCCCAAGCCGTGAGCCGGGCCGACGGGAAAATGGGAGACTACGTGAGACGCTTCAAAGGGAGACTCGGCAAAGCGGAAGGCATCGTAGCCGGAGCGCCTAAGCTGGCACGCATCATCTGGGGAGCCATCGTCAGCGGCCAGCCGTATGACGAAAACCAAGCCTTCAACCTGACCCCCGCCAGCGCCGCCCGCCGCCTCAAAAACCTGTAAAACCAAGCGCAAGCCTTAAACATGAAGCTCGTTCCCGCATAGACTCTTACACCGCAAAACGTGAATCCTGTTATTCAGGAGGCGACGTTGGTTGCATGGGGTCAACGCGGTGAAGGAGGAGGAGTGCCCCAGAATGACGGCCAATCGTCGAAGTGAAGCGTCTCGGTGTCGTCGATAAGCAGCGTATAAAGCGGCTCATCGGGAAAATCGTTGAGACGGACGAACCAGTGGGAGCCGCCGACAGCAGCCTCGAACAAGATAACCGGATTGTTCGAGCGCGCTGTCCGCCAAGGTGTAGCTCGGCAGACCTCGGGGAAGTCGCTCCAGTTATTGGCGGTGTCGAAAGGAAGTGTGCTCATTCGTGCGCGTTTGAAGGGAGACGTGGCAAGTCGCCTAGTAGAGTAGGCGAGAAGCGTTGGCGGGGGCCAGCACTTTGGCTGCGCGGCCGCTTTCGCTTCCGACCCCTCATCAAACCGTGCAGGCGGTTTTCCCGCACACGGCTTTCCGAGTTCCATTCATGCGTTTGGCCTTTGGCTTTCATGCAGCGGTCCACGCCGCGTGGCGCGGCGGGGTCCAGAGTCCGTATTGGGTTTCGAGTTGCTCGTTGGGGTAGTGCTTGTGGAGGCCGCCGCGGCAGCCGTGTTTGCGCCACAGCCAGCGGCGCAGACGGTTGCAGGTCCAGTAACGCTGCCGGCTCATCACCCCGGCGCTGTTGCCATAATGGAAGTAACCGCTCCAGCCCCGCACCACGGTGTTGACCTCGCGCACCACTTCCCCGATGGCTCGCCATTGGGTGTGATGGTTGAGGATGCCACTTACTTTCGCGCGCAGGGACCGGCAGCTTTCGCCGGAGGCTTCGACGTGCGGATAGCTCCGCCCGTTTCGGCTCCGACGCACCTTGACGGTGAAGCCCAGAAAGCGGATGGCCTGCTGGGTCACGTTCACGGTGCGGGTCTTGAGGGCGTTGAGCGTAAGGCCACGGCCTGCCAGCCAGCTTTCGATCTCTTTTCGGATGGGTGCGCTCTGCCCGGCGGGACTGAGCACCACGAAGTCATCGGCATAACGAATCATGCGATGACGACCACGGTTACTTTCATTGATCTGATGATCCAGCGGGTTGAGGTAGATGTTCGCCAGTAAAGGCGAGATCACCCCGCCTTGCGGCGTCCCCTGCCGGTTGGGCGTTACTTTCCTTTTACCCTCCTGATCTTCCTCCACGATGGGTGCGCGCAGCCAGGCCTTAATCAAGGCCAGGATGGCTCCGTCGCTCACGCGCCGGGCCACTTCCTGCATTAGCCCCCGATGGGGGATCGTATCGAAGAACTTCGATAAGTCCGCATCGAGCACTTCCACCCGGCCCGTGCGGACGGACTCGCGGATGGCTTCCATCGCCTGCTGCGCCCGGCGCTTCGGCCGGAACCCATAGGACTGATCGTGAAAATCAGCCTCATAGATCGGCATCAGCACCAGATAGACCGCACTTTGCACTACCCGGTCCTTCACGGTGGGGATCCCCAACGGGCGTTGCCCACCGCCGCTGCTCTTAGCGATCCAGACCCGACGCACCGGCGCGGGCCGGTAAGTCTTCGCCTGTAACTCGCCGCGCAGCGCTTCGAGCCATTGCTCTCTACTTTCCGGCGTGGCGGTGATCGTCCGAAGACTCTCCCCATCCACCCCTGGCGCTCCGTCATTCTCCACCACCGCGTCGAGCGCGGCGGCGAGCACATCCCTGCGGAGCACCTCCCCATACAGGCTCCAGAACCGATACTGCGGTTGGGCCTTTGCCTTGCGATAGAGCGTGATTTGAAGCTTCCGGACTTTGTTGGTTTCGGGCGTTGTTAGTCCGGCCTTAGCCAGACCATCGCCACCTCCTTCGCTTCGCCTCTCCGCATTGGAACAAGTGCCGCCCCTTGGCTCCCCGTGGGTTGTCATGTCCCACAGATCGACGCTACTACGGGCGACTCCGACTGCTCCCGCCACCCACCCGGCCTCACGGGCAGAGCCCGCTTGTGCCGGAGGTTGAGGCTCGTTTTGTTGCGAGTTCATGACGGGAGCTCTCCCAGTTTATCCTGACCCCACTTCCAGACATGCCGCCCACGCTGACCCCGCCGCAGCGATCAAAGGAGGCTGACGGTTATTGCCCATGCGCCCCGCGCACAGACCCCGCTCCTTTGCCATCGGCCTTCGCGGGAGTCGTAGCCGCTCGGCATCTGCGGTTGTAGAGTTTTCGAGGCTCATTAGATGTGGTTCATTTTCATGACGGCCTGCCTGTTCATCGGTGGCCTGCTTATACCTAGGTCTCGCGACCCACAGTACGGCTACCGAGTGGCGCTCGTGAACAGTCTAATTGCGAGCGGCGGGACTTACACCCGCGTGGTGCCAGCTTCGCTGGCGCACACGACCCCAAGCTCAGCGATCGCGGAGTGCGGCGCGGCACCTGCATGGTGGGCGGAAGCAGGTGCCGTGACGCACAAATCGGTCAGGCGTTGCGGTCATTTCGAAATCTTCACCGCCGAGTCTGGGATATGAGCCGTATTGACGAAGACGTGAAACGCATCGGCGTTAATCCACCCATTGTGGGAAAGAGTCCAGGACATAGCGCCTTCATCCTTGCTGAAACTAACGGTCAGCTTTGCGCTTTTGCATTGTGCCAGCCTAGAGAGAAACGAATTGAGAGAAGCGGCGTCGCCCGCATCCATCAGTGTAGAGCCAGCATTGAGCATGCGGCCGTGCAGAAACTTGAACTGCTTGTCGCAAACCACGTCCGTGACGCTCTGCCGGCTCTCAGAATCAGCAGGTAAAGCGAGAGATGGCGCGTCGAGATCGCCAGCCCTGCCGAAAGCGTGCGAAAAGGCGAGAGTCGAGATGGCGAGGAACGTGAGGAGTCTAATTTCGTTCATATCTATAGGAAGAGAGACGTTCCAGATTTGCGGTTTTTTAGGCCCGGTTCTCAGTCTGCACGTAGCAGCGCCTAGACTTTATGGCTGTCTTCCGTGCGAGCGCAGCGTTTTCGGAAAGGGAAAGCGGTGTGCTTGCTGGAGTGGCGAAGTCGCGGATTGCGCGGATAAATCCGTGCCAATCCACCAGTTCGGAATCACCACCGGAACGGCGTCACCAATGCCCATCGCCCTCATCACGCTCGTCGATCGCGACCGGCAGTTTTTCAAATCGCAGATCGGACTGCCTGCGGATCTCGCCAAGGTGCGCCAGACACCACGCAGCATTTCCATCTGCGGACACGTCGGCGCGAAGAATCAGGTGATGGTCATCGAAGACCTCGCGTGCGGCCGGCGTTTTGCGAACAATCCACTGCTCAAAGAGCACGGCATTCGTTTCTACGCGAGGGTCCCGCTCCTCACGCCGAGTGGCCAGCCCATCGGCGCGCTCTGCCTGATGGATTTGAAGCCGCGCCAGATCACCGAGCGCGAAAAGCGTCTGCTCCTCGAATATGCCAGCGAAGTAATGGAAGAGATCGCCAAGCGCACCCCGCAAACACCCGCAGGCATCCCTTCCACCGCGGGCGCGACCGCATCGGCGCGGCTAATCCATGGGCAGA
>JANLQB010000564.1:0-1583 GCA_031367565.1 Verrucomicrobiota bacterium | reverse complement strand
GAGGGGCTCGATACCGTGGAGGCGAATGAGAAGCTCGGGTTCCCCGCGGAGCTGCGCGACTACGGGCTGGGCGCGCAGATTCTTTTCGATCTCGGCGTGCGGAAGATGCGCTTCCTGACGAACAATCCGAAGAAGGTGATCGGGCTGGAAGGTTATGGGCTGAAAATCGTGGAGGTGGTGCCGATCAGGTCGCCGTCGAATCCGCATAACGCGAAGTATCTGGAGACGAAGAAGGTGAAGATGGGGCATTTGCTGTAGGACGTGCCTGTAGGGGAAGCTGACAGCTTCCCCTACAGGCGCGCGGAGCCTGCATTTGACAGGCCGGGGTCGGCTGGTAGTCTCCGCGCCCTTTATGAAACGCGTCATCGCCACCACTGAAGCTCCCGCTGCTGTCGGGCCTTATTCACAAGCCATCGCCGTCGGCAATCTGCTTTTCTGCGCGGGACAAATCCCTCTCGATCCGGCGACGAACGAAATCGTCGGCGCGGACGTGACGGCGCAGGCGGAGCGCGTGTGCCAGAACATCGCGGGCGTGCTCAAGGCGAACGGGATGACCTTTGCCAATGTCGTGAAGACGACCGTTTTTCTCACCGACCTCGCGCAGTTCGCGGCGATGAATGCGGTCTATGCGAAGTATTTCACGGAGCCGTTTCCCGCGCGCTCGACGATCCAGGTCGCGGGCCTGCCGCGTGGGGCGCAGGTGGAGATCGAAGTGACAGCGGCGGCCTGATGGGGAAAATCCGAATATCGAAATCCGAAATCCGAAACAAATTCCAATCGACGGAAATCGCGAAACGACGGGATCGGACGTTTAGTTTTTTTCACCTTTCCAGCATTTCCGCTCCGTTGTTTCGGATTTCGATATTCGGATTTCGGATTTTCCAAACACCATGACCAACGCCGAAGTCCTCGACCTTTTCCGCCAGACCAACGCGCTGCTCGACGGCCATTTCGTCCTGCGCTCGGGGCTGCACTCGCGGCAGTTTTTCCAATGCGCGCTGCTGATGCAGCACACGCCGATTGCGGTGCGCGTTTGCGGGGTGCTGGCGGAAAAGTTGCGCGGCATTGAGGCCGAGCGCGTGGTTTCGCCGGCGCTGGGCGGGATCATCGTCGGGCACGAAATCGCGCGGGCGCTGGGCAAGCCGCACATCTTTGTCGAGAAGGACGACGCGGGGCGGCTGGTGCTGCGGCGCGGGTTTGAAATCGCGGCGGGCACGCGGTTCATCGTGGCGGAGGATGTGGTCACGCGCGGCGGGCGGGTGCAAGAGACCATCGACATCGTGCGGGCGCACGGCGGGGTGGTCGCGGCGGTGGCGACGCTCGTGGATCGCAGCGGCGGGACCCTGCCGGATTTCGGCTGCCCGTTTGTGTCGCTGACGCAGCTCAATGTGGAGACCTTTGAGGCGGACAAACTGCCCGCCGATCTCGCCGGAAGCCCGGCGGTGAAACCGGGGAGCAAGTAGCGTCCGATTCACCCGGCGCGGCGCGGGTGAGATTTCAGTTTTCACCACGGGCACTCGCACGTAACGTCCCGCTCCCTTTTTCCAACGCACCCTGCCCACGCACTGACACACGACTTCTTT
>JANLQB010000435.1:0-3523 GCA_031367565.1 Verrucomicrobiota bacterium | reverse complement strand
TTTGGCTCTTCATCGTCGAGGCGCCAGAGGCCGGTGAAGAGGAAGGCGGTGCAGTCTTTTTTGCGCAGCCGCCGACCGAGAAAGCGGGCGCGCGGAGCGTCGTGCAGCGAAGTGTCGGAGATGCAGATGACGGAGGCACCGCTCGCCATCGCGGCGTCGGCTTTTTCGTTGGTGAGCGTTTGATACGACGTGACGCGCGTGCGGACCTTCGGGCCGAGCAATTCGCCGAGGATCACGCCGATCACTTCGTCGCCTTCGTCTTCGGCAGGGACGATGAGGATGTCCGGCGGCGCGGTGTCGGGCTCGCTGGGTGCGGGGTGGAGTTCCTGCCGCAGCGCGTGTTTGCGGATGGTCGCGAGGATGAAGGTGAAGACTTCGCGATCCACAGACTGCGCTTCGAAATCGGCTTCCGCGGCGAGGACGGCGGGCGCGAGCACATCGGTGAGGGTGCGCTCGAATGACGTTTCCTTTTCATATTCCACGAGCACCTGACCGGCCTCAGCTTCGTCGCGCGCGAGCAGGCGCTGGTAGTAGCGATCTGGGGGGGAAAGCGATGGCTCGTCACTGAGGAGCACATCGAGAAAGGCAAAGGCGGGAACGTGTTTTCCAAGCACCGCGAGGCAGACGGTGAGTGGCGTGGCGACGAGCAAGCCGACGGCGCCCCACAGCCATGTCCAGAAGACCGCCGCAACGAGGATGGCGACGGGCGAAAGGCCCGTGCTGGAGCCGTAGAGCCACGGCTCGATCGCGTTGTTGCTGATAAGTTCTACGACGAGGAAAAGCGCGATGGTGAGCAGTGGCATCGACCAGGAATTCGAGACGGCAAGCGAGAGCGCGAGGGGAAAGAACGCACCGATCCACGGTCCGATGTAGGGCACGAAACGGAGCACCGCCGTGAGCACGCCCCAGAGCTGCGCATTCGGCACGCCGAGAAAATACAGGCCGACCCCGATGGGGATGCCATAGGTCACATTCACGATGAGCTGCATGAGCAGGTAGCGGCTCACGCGCGTGCCCGCCTCCTCCAGCGTGCGCGTGGTGAGGCTGAGGCGCGAGCGGCCCACGAGGTGGATCACGCGGTTCCGCAGATCCTCCTTTTTCATAAGCATGAAAATGACGAAGACCACCACGACCGCCGCCGTGCCGAGGAGGCCGAGCACGGGAGCCGCCAGCTTTTCCCAAAGCCTGCCGATGCCGCCGTTCGCGTTCACGACTTCCACGGGCATCGCCTTCTCGCCCGCCTTCGGGGCGACGCCGCCTGATGGCGCGCTGGCGTCGGGCTTTACCGCTTCGTCGCGGAGCTCGTTAAAGGTGCGCGTGAGATTCGCGAGCGGGCCTTCGCTCGGCATGTGCAGGCTCGCGATTTTGGCCCGCATGTTGTCTTTATACGAAGGCAGCTTGTAGGCGATGTCGAAGATCTGCCCGGCGACGACGTAGGCCAGCGCGGCGATGACGGCGAAGGCGAGAGCACTCGTGAGGAACACGGCGGGAATGCGCGCGAGGTGCCAGCGTTCGAGACGATCCACGAGCGGCGCGAGCAGGAAGCTCAGCAGCGCCGCGAGCACCAGCGGCACGAGCACTTCCTGGCCGAAATGCAGCGCGGCCACGGCGAGCAAGCCGAGGGTGATCGACATCCCGCGTGAGAGCAGGGCGAGGGTGTCATTAAGGGTCAGCCGAGTGGATTTCACGCGTGCAATCGGATCGGTGCGGGAGAGCGCTTCGGTCGTATGAATGCAGCCGCACGCGCCCTTGCCTGCGATGAAAGGGGTGAACACGAACCACTCAATGAGCTGTCTCCGCATCGTCCACGAAACCACTTATCACTACGCCAAGCCTGTTCACTTTGGGCCGCACCGGCTGGTGCTCCGTCCCCGCGAAGGACACGACCTGCGCGTGGAAGAAATGACTCTCCGAATTTCACCTGATTACGATTTGGAGTGGAGCCGCGATGTCTTTGGGAACTCCGTCGCGACCGCCTATTTTTTCTCACCGTCGGACACGCTGAGCATCAAGAACACGCTGCTGCTGAATCAGACAAACGCCTTTCCCCGTCGCAGTGACCGGCCCGTGCAGCGTCCGAAGTATCCACTGCAATTTTCGGCGATCGAAGACACAGTCGCGGCGGCATATCGCGGTTCGACTTTTCCCGACGAGGCGGCGCGCGTGGCCGACTGGCTGCGTGGCGAAATTGATCCTTCGTCGTATGCCGAAGCGGAGACGCTGGCGGCGGCGGTGAATCAAAAAGTGCGGCGCTCGATCGGCTATCGGCCGCGCGAGGAGAAGGGCGTGCAATCCCCCGGCGAAACGCTGGCGGCAGGCAGCGGCTCGTGTCGCGATCTCGCGGCACTCGTGCTGGAATGCTGGCGGGCGCTGGGTTTTCCGGCGCGCTTTGCCAGTGGTTATCTGGATTGCACGGCGTCGGAGACGGGACGCGCTTCGACTCATGCGTGGGCGGAAGTTTATCTGCCGGAAGTGGGCTGGATCGGTTTCGATCCGACGCTCGGCGCGCTCACTGCGGGCCAGCATGTCGTCACCGGTGTGAGCAATCACCCGCGCGGCGTCATGCCGATCACTGGGACTTTTTACGGCGAGAGCAGCCTTTACAAAGGAATGGAAGTGACCGTGCGAACGCGGCGCGTCGAGCATCCGAATGGCGCCGCGATGGTTCGTCCGACCCCGTTCGCGATGGGTGCCGCATGATTCAACTCACCTCCTCGACAACGACCTTGAGGTTGTTGAGCGTGAGCGGGCTGAACTGCGTGACGAAGGGCCACGTCGGTCGCATCGCGCCCCGAGGCGATGACGATGCGGTTGCCCGCAGTGTGGGTGTACATGCCGTCGAAGGTGGACCAGCGCCCGCCGACGTACGCTTCAAACCACGGGTGGGTGTCGGGCACGTAGAGATTTAACTGGTAGAGGACGGCCGTGCGCGTCGGGGCGTTCAATGCGCGGCAGAGGGCGATTCCGAGATGTGCGAAATCGCGGCAGGCTCCGATACGGTCGCGCGCAGCCCGCGCCTTTGGAGAAAGGTCACGGGTAATTTTGTATCAGGCCGCAGCCTTCATCGGTTCGCGGAACTCCCCGAAGGCCAGCGCCGCCGAGCGCAGTTTGCGCATCGCGAGTTCGAGCCGCGTCTTGATCGTGCCGAGCGGGATGCCGGTGTGCGCGGCGATTTGCCGCTGTGACATCCCTTGGAAGTAGGCGAGTTGCACGACTTGCTGCTGTGCTTCCGGCAGATTCGCGATGAGGCGCGCGACGACTTCGGCGGTGTCGCCCTGCGCGGCTTCTTCGTCCGCTCCACAGTGCATCTCGTTCGCGGATTCCGTTTCGCATTCCACGCGGAAGCGATCCTGCGCGCGCCAGTAGGAGGACTTGCGGCGCAGGCGGTCGATGGCGCGGCGGCGGGAAAGCGTGACGAGCCAGCCGAGCGCCTGCCCTTTCGCCGGATCGTAGCTCTCGGCGCGACGCCAGATTTCGAGCAGGCATTCCTGCACGACTTCATCGACGTCGTGATCGTTGGAAA
>JANLQB010000552.1:0-3369 GCA_031367565.1 Verrucomicrobiota bacterium | reverse complement strand
CTTCAAATCGCGATTCGTCGTCGCGAGCACGCGCACATCCACCTTGATCGTCTTCGTCCCTCCCACCCGCTCAAACTCCCGCTCTTGAAGAACGCGCAGAAGCTTGGCCTGAAGTCGCGGCGAGATCTCGCTGATCTCGTCAAGCAAAAGGGTTCCCCTGTTCGCCAGCTCAAAACGTCCCTCCCTCCGCTCTGTCGCTCCCGTAAAGGCACCCTTTTCGTGGCCGAAAAATTCGCTCTCAATCAAGGTATCCGAAACAGAGGCGCAATTGACCTTGATATAAGGCATCTGCGCCCGCCCGCTCCCGTGAAATATCTCATGAGCCACCAGCTCCTTCCCCGTTCCGTTCTCACCTTGAATAAGGACGGTCGCCTCCGTCGGCGCGACTTTGCGCAGTATCGACCGCAGCGCGACAATCGCCGGACTTTCACCGATCAAATCGCTCGCATCGCTCATCTGCGCCGCGAGGTACTCATTCACCTGGAGCACCTGCCGATAAGACTCCGCCTTCTTCACGATCACTTCAATCTGGCCGAGTGAATACGGTTTAATGAGGTAGTCAAAAGCTCCGCCTTTCATGCAGGAGACCGCAGTATCTATAGTCCCAAATCCACTCATTACCACCGTCAACGGACAGTTGGGCTCATTGCCGATTCGTTCGAGCAGATCGGTTCCCTCGCCATCGGGAAGGCGGACATCGAGAAAGAGAAGATCGAAGGCATCGCGCTTCAACAGCTTCTCCGCCTCTTGCAAAGTGCCGACCGTGGCGATGCCGTACCGCTTCGGTCGCAAGAGTTCTTCGAAGCTCTTCCGAATCATCGGCTCATCATCAACCACCAGTATTTTTTCGATAGCCATACGCTAATCCTTAATGAGCATTCGAGCGTCCATAGATCCGTTGCACGTGAGACATCGCTGGACGCGGCGCGGCGACGGCAGGTCGCTTCTGCATCGTGCATTTGAGCAGAAGCTGCTCGTTCTCCCGATCAAGGAGGAGTGCTTTTAAAATCGTCTGCTGCGCGCGTTGCACACATTGCCTAATCTCCGCCGAGGTCGGCAGCGACTGCGCGATGGCCGCGCGGAGACCTTCCAATGAAAACGAAAGCGTTCCCAAGAGAGCCCCCTTCCGGTCCAGCAAGGCATTCGCCGGCGGCTGTCCTGAGCTGCGCAGATGGCGATTCTCTTCGATCATCAAATCGTAGATTTCCTCGCAGAGGGAAGTATGGGTATTGAGGGATTCGGGTAGATTCATATCAGGGACGGGCGGTGGCGGACTTCACGCTTTCCGCCGGGCTTGCAGGTAAAGACTGGGGCTCTCCGAGGAGACGCTGCAATTGCGTCTCCGTGGTGTATTGCCAGGCGAGTTGCTCCCCGCGCCATTGGGCCATTTGGTGCAAGTTCGTGAGATTTTCCGAAAGCTTTCCTCCCTCCGTTTCCGTCTTCTTCGCCTGGTCGATGATATACTTGTAAGACTCCCCCGCCCGGCTCACCATCCGCAGACGCTCAAAGCACAGTCCCATTTGATAGATGACAGGCCATTGCCAGTCCGGCTCTTCGCCCAGCTTGGCTAGTGTTTGATAGATCGTCAGCGCACTCAGGAAATCTCCCTGCTTGTAAAACTCGTTCGCAAATTCGTTGCCCGTCTTTTTCTGCCAGTAGGCCCAGCGATCGGGTGCCTTTTCCTGCCGCGTTTTTTCCGCGCGGAGGAGGGACAATACCGCGTCGAACGCCTCTTTCTTCCTCCCGATGGAGCGCAGCGCCGATGCCTGGATAAAGCGAACTTCCGGCACGGCTTCGTCTTCCGGGTAACTCTCGAGAAACCTGCCCGCCGCGACCACCGCCCCGGCCGAGTCATCCAGCAGGAAAAGACAATGCAGCGATTTGAACTGCACTCGCGCCCGCAGCTCTTCGGTGAGTTCACCACGCGCCAGCAATTGATAGAACTTACTCGCCTGCTTGTAATCCCCCGTGAGCAAGTGGGTTTCCGCAATCTCCACCTGTGCGCGCTGTGAAAGATCGCGATAAGTATTCACGCTGCGCTCGTTGATTTTCAGCGCGGTATTCAGCACGCTGTAGAAACGGGATACGGCCCGACTATATGCGCCCGTCTCCCGATAGAGCTGGCCGACCTTGAAGAAGAAATGGGGTAAGTCCGAGTCCCGGGGAAAAAGCTCGATCATCTTCTCGTAGATCGTGATCGCCTTGGTGAGTTGCTTGTGTTTTTCGTACTCATCCGCGATCTCCCGGAGCGCCGTCTTCTTCTGATCCACATCACACGGAAGCTCCACGAGCAGCCTGAGAAAATGATCTGCCAGCGGCCACTTCTCTTTGTCGGCCGCTTCCTTGGCGAGTTGCGCATAGCCTGCGATCTCGTTCTTAAATCCCGCCTCCTCCTCACTCGGCGGATGCGCCGGGATGCGAATGTCTTCTTCCGTGGCCTCCTCATTCCCGAGTGCGCACACGACGAGCGAAGCAAACGCCAGCGCGGGCAGCGGCAGGCGACGCAAGACGCTACTTCTGGACGGACGTGGCTTTACTCTTGGGTAGATCATCGGGCGTCACCGGCTGAAAGATGGAGTCGAAAAGATAGGCGCGGCGCACGGGACGGCCCTCGGTGTTCTTAAAGAAATCAAGCACTTCATCGGGCACCTTGGAAAAATCCGGCTGCTCCCGTTTCGTGGATACTTCCACCGTGGTATTTCCCGCCCCTGCTGGCGGGGGCTGCGGTTCGGAGGTCGCCTTTGTCTCCGCCACGAACGCCTCGGTCGCATCGGTCGGAGTCTCTTTTTTAACTAGGACTGGCGGAGCGGGTGGCTGCCGCTGCTCGCATTTGGGAGGCGCACTGGCAAAACGCATCGGGAGCGGTCCTTTGCTGGCGAGATAGCCTTCGGGCTTGAAGATAAAGGGATAAGTCACTGATTCCTTAAATTGCTGACGCGAAACGACCGACTCCCCCGCCCGGATTGGTCCGGTCGCGCACAGGGCGATACAGGTGAAAATGATTAAGTCGTGACGCATCGGGAACAAGCATAGCAGCTTCCTTACCAACACCCTGCGCGATCAGCCCCGCCACGAAAAAAGCTCCCCCGGATGGTAAAATCCGAGGGAGCTTCACCTGCGTGAAAGCAGAACTAATTTCTGAGCAGCGAGAGGACCGACTGCGAAGAGGCATTCGCCTGTGAGAGCATCGACGTGCTGGCCTGCACGAGGATGTTGTTCCTCGCGAGCTTCGTGGATTCACTCGCCACGTCCACGTCCACGATCCGGCTGTTGGCCGCTTCGAGGTTGGTGCGGTTGGTGGTCAGCAACTCGGACGAGAACTGCAAGCGGCTGCTCTCCGCGCCGTTTTGGGCGCGTGAAGTCGCCACG